>DAOMZC010000432.1:0-5926 GCA_035437965.1 Pseudomonadota bacterium | reverse complement strand
TGGTCGGCTCGCGCTGAAGAAGCGTCTGGCCGTCCGCGCGCCGGCGCCTGGAGTCGGAGTTGAGGGCGGCCTACGAACGCGAACGACGACTGGCCCTGACCGATCCGCTGACCGGCGCGTCCAACCGGCGCTTCTTCGTCGAGTTCGCGCAGCGCGAGATCGAGCGCCTGCGCCGCTACGGCCTGCCCTTCAGCCTGTGCTACCTCGACCTGGACAACTTCAAGGACGTGAACGACCAGTACGGCCACAGCACCGGCGACGACCTGTTGCGGCAGCTGGTGCAGGCGCTCGCGTCGCAGGTGCGCGCGTCGGATCTCGTGGCACGCATGGGCGGCGACGAATTCGCGCTGCTGCTGCCGCAGACCGACGCGGCCGGTGCGCTGGCCGCGGTGAGCAAGCTGCGCGACGCCATCGACGAGACCATGAACCGCGCGGACGAGGCCAAGGGGCACATCCGCAGCCTGCGCAGCCTCATCGAGTAAAGGGCAAGGCCACGCCATGACGCAAGATCCCAAGGCCCCTGCGGACTCCTCGCTCCAGGGGGTTCCGATCGTCTCCGAGAGCGAAGAGCTCAACGTCAGCGAGCGCGAGATCCTCGACTACATCCGCGCCCGTTATTCGTTCCTGTACATCGTCTCGTCGGAAGAGAAGCGCGTCGAGGAGTCGCTGCTGAAGCTGGCGCGCCGGCGCGACATGAAGCTCGGCTGCTGGTCGATCACACGCGGCTTCCAGCAGAAGTTCGGCACCCTCAAGGGCGGCGATGTGAAGGACCCGATCAAGGCCCTGGACTACATCGCGGCGCAGGAGGGGCGGGGCCTGTTCGTGCTGCGCGACTACCACGCGTTTTTGAACGACCCGACGGTGGTGCGCAAGCTCCGCGACCTCGCCCAGGACCTGCGCGACACCACCAAGCACGTGATCCTGCTGTCGGCGGTGACCAAGATCCCGCCCGAGCTGGAAAAAGACGTGACGATGGTCGACTGGAACCTGCCCAATCGCCCCGAGATGAACCGCGTCCTCGAGGAGCGGCTGGCGAACCTCCCGCCGGGCGTCGATCCCGGCATCGCCAGCGAGGCGGAAGGCCGCGAGCAGATCGTCGACGCGGCGCTCGGTCTGACCAAGACCGAGGCGGAGAACGTGCTGGCCAAGTCGATCGTGCGCAAAAAGACCTTCGATCTGCGCACCGTGCTCGGCGAGAAAAAGCACATCATCCGAAAGAGCGGAATCCTCGAGTACTACGAGGCCGAGGACAACCTCGACAGCATCGGCGGCATGGAGGTCTTGAAGTCGTGGCTGATCAAGCGCCGCCACGCGTTTACCGCCGAGGCGCGCGAGTTCGGCCTGCCGCTGCCCAAGGGGATCCTGCTCCTCGGAGTGCCCGGCTGCGGCAAGTCGCTCACCGCCAAGGCGGTCGGCGCGGCGTGGAACATGCCGCTGCTCCGGCTGGATGTCGGCAAGATCATGGGGGGCCTGGTCGGCTCGTCGGAAGAGAACATCCGCAAGGCGCTCAAGACCGCCGAAGCGGTGGCGCCGGCGATCCTATGGCTCGATGAGATGGAGAAGGGCTTCTCGGGCACCGGCTCGTCGAACATGTCCGACGGCGGCACCACCAGCCGCGTGTTCGGTACGTTCGTCACCTGGATGCAGGAGAAGACCTCGCCGGTGTTCGTCATCGCCACCGCCAACGACGTGCGCGCCCTGCCGCCGGAGCTTTTGCGCAAGGGCCGCTTCGACGAGATCTTCTTCGTCGATCTGCCCAGTCAAGAAGAGCGCGGCGAGGTCCTCAAGATTCACCTCAAGAAGAAGGGTCGCGATGTAAGCAACATCGACCTGCAGAAGCTCGTCGAGGCGATGCCGGACTTTGCCGGCTCCGAGATCGAGCAGGTGGTGATCTCGGCGCTTTACGAGGCTTTCGATCAGGACCCGCACGCTCGCGAGCTGTCGACGGCGCAGCTCCTGCACGCCGCCAAGGAGATCGTTCCGCTGGCGGTGACCATGCAGGAAAAGATCGCCGACATGCGCGAGTGGGCCAAGACCCGCGCCCGCACCGCGTCGCTAGTGCCGACTCCGGCGGTGCAGCGGCGGCGCGGCGACCGCTTCACCGTCCCCCAGGGCGGCGACGGCGGCGGCAGGCTGGATCTCTAAAAAGGGCAATTACCAATGAGTCACTTTACGACCGTTGCGACCAAGATTAACGACCTCGTCGCGCTGACTCGGGCGCTCGACAAGCTGAAGCTCAAGTACACCCAGGCCGAGGAGGGCGTGGTGGTCAAGGGCTGGCGCGGGCAGACGAGCCTGGCCGAGATCTCGATCCACATGGGCCGCTACGACATCGGCGTGGTGAAAAACGAAGACGGCACCTACGGCCTGCAGGCCGACTGGTGGGGGATCGAGACCACCGTCGGCAAGACCGAGCAGGAAATGGTCGACGAGCTCAATCGCGAGTACGCTTATCAGAAGGTCGTCATCGCCTGCGAGAACCAGGGCTACCAGATCGAAGACCAGCAGGTCGCCGAGGACGGCACGGTCAAGCTGTCGGTAAGCAAGTGGGGCTAGGCGGGCAGACTGGGTCTTCCAAACGATTTGCCGCGCAGTCGCATGAAGCGCGGCAGGGAGTACTAAATGGCGCAGCGTAAAGAACTGGAGATCACCATCTCGCCCTCGGGCGAGGTCCAGGTGCAGGTCAAGTGCATTCCGGGCCAGGCCTGCATCGAGGAGACCAAGTTCCTCGAAGACGCCCTGGGCAACAAGGTCGTCGACCGCCAGCTGACCTCGGACTACTACAAGCCGGGCGTCACCACGGACACTGGCGTTACCAACCGCACCTGAGCCGCGACCGCGCCTTTAGTCCCTTTCCGCTCGCGATGGGCGGGGCCTGTTTGATCAGTCTTATCTGGGTAGCCTGAATCCTAATTCAGATGGTCACAACCGCAGTGTGCAGCGGCGCGGGTCCCCCTTCCCTGCGATCCTTTTTTGCCAGCTGCGCTGACAAAAAAGGATCTCCGGTCGGCCCACGCCTTTTGGCTCCCGCTCAAGTCGCGAAGATGTGACCACGCAGAGCGCTGAATTCGTTGTTGGAGAGACGATGCCTTGCTAGCGCAGGCCGCGGCCGGTGACAAGGTAGGTGGCGAAGCTGCCGAGCCAGTGGGTGCCTTCGTAGTGGGTGCCGTTGACTGCGCGCAGGCCGGCTTCGCGGTGGGCCGTGGCCAGGGCGCGTAGCCGGGTGAGGCGCGGATCGCGCGGCGGCAGGCCGGCGGCGATGCCCTCGAGCATGAAGGCGCGCGACAGGTTGAGGCCGTCGAGGTGCGCGAGCTTGCCGTCGCTGGGATCGGTCACCACTTGCGGCATGAGGGCGGCGGCGGCGAGCGCCGCGTCGGGCAGGAGCTGCGCCAAAAAGCGCGCAAACTCGGGCGGCGGCAGCACCCGGCGCATGACGTCGGCCTCGGCCAGGCAGGGCGACAGGAAGTCTTCGCCCGAGGGCTCGAAGTCGATCGGGCAGCGGACATCGGCCAGGTAGAAGGTCCGCGCCCGCTCCTCCAGGCGGGCGAGCAGCGCGGGGTCGGGGGGCCGCTGCGCCCGCGCCCAGTCGATGATGAGCCCGAGGGCGAAGGCGGTCTGGCTGTGCTCCCCGGAGCGCACGGGGCGCGAGAGCTTGGGCAGCCAGGTGGTGAGGCGCAGCAGCGCGGCGTCCTGCAGCGGCCGCAGCGCCTGCGACAGCGCCCGCCCCTCGGGGCTGTCCCACTGCGAGAGCTCGGTGGCAAGCTGCAGCAGCCAGGCCAGGCCGTAGGGCCGCTCGAAGCTCGCGCGGTCGGCGCCGCCAAGGTAAGCCGCCTCGGCCTGCAGGTTGGCGGGGGTCAAGCTCTTGGTGAGCGCCGCCCGCGCCCGCGCCGCCCACGGCGCCTGCGGATAGCTGCGCAGGAGCCGCACGAGGAGCCAGTGCCCGTGCACGGCCGAGTGCCAGTCAAAGCAGCCAAAAAACGCCGGCGTAAGCCGGTGCGGCGGCAGCGCGTCGGCGTCGCCCTGCATCACGTGGGCAATCTTGTTCGGATACTCGCGCCCGACGCAGCCAAGCGCGAGCTCGGCAAAGCGGGTGACCGCCGGCTCGGCGAGGTGGGTGACCGCAGACGGCTCGCCGCCGGCCTCGCTGGCGCCCGCCGGCTCACCGGCCGCGGCCGGCATGCCGCCAGGCGAAGTGGCGAAAGTGGCAATGCCCACCCAAGCCAAAAAGCCCAAAAAGCGCCCGCCGCCAGCTCGCGCCGCATAAGTCCTTGTCGCCATGGCCATGGGGCGATGCTACGAGCAGCCCTCACTTAGTGGCTAGAGGTTAGCGGCGATATGTGATGAAATTACCGCGACTCGCGCATTTTCTTTACTCGCAGGCAGCCCCCATGGCCCCGACCACCACCACCTCCAGCAGCCCCTTGGACCTTTACTTCTTCCCGACCCCCAACGGCCAGAAGATCACCCTCATGCTCGAGGAGTGCGAGCTGCCCTATAACATCCACCTCGTCCACCTCGGCAAGGGCGACCAGTTCCAGGCCGAGTACCTGAAGATCAACCCGAACAACAAGATTCCCTCCCTCATCGACCGCCAGGCGCCGGGCGGGCCGCTGACCCTGTTCGAGTCGGGAGCGATCCTGTGGTACCTGGCCGAGAAGACCGGCCGCTTCTGCCCGCCGACCCTGCATGGCCGCTACGAGGTCCTGAAGTGGGTGATGTGGCAGATGTCCGGGCTCGGACCGGCCGCCGGACAGGCCGCCTTCTTCCGCAGCCAGCCCGAGCTCTCGCCCCCCGCGGTCGAGCGCTTCACCCGCGAGTGCGCCCGCCTGTACGGCGTCATGGAGCGCGCCCTCGCCGGGCAGAAGTACCTGGCCGGCGAGTACTCGATCGCCGACATGGCGAGCTGGCCGTGGGTGCGCCAGTACGAGCGCCAGGGCCAGGAGCTGGCGTCGTTCCCGAGCCTCCGCGCCTGGTTCGAGCGCATCGGCGAGCGGCCCGGGGTAAAGCGCGGCATCGCCGTCGGCCTCTAGGCACGAGCGCCGCGTTCATTCCTCTTTTTCCCGATTACCGAGCCGCCGGCACGCGCACAGCGGCGTCCCATCGCGTTCAGATCACCAAGGAGCCGGATAAGATGATGCGCACGAACAAGAGTCACTTCTTCTTGGGTCTCCTTTCGCTCTGCCTGTCCTTCTGTGATGCCGCGGTCGAGCCCAAGCACCACTGCATCGACTTTGTCTTCAACTCCGACGAGACCGACATCGACTGCGGCGGCCCGACCTGCCAGGTGTGCAGCATCGGCAAGGGCTGCATTGCCAACGGCGACTGCCTGACCGATGCCTGCAACCAGGGCCGCTGCGTCGACCTGAACACGTACCCGAGCTGCAACGACGGCAAGCAGAACGGCCTGGAGACCGACATCGACTGCGGCGGCACCTGCCGGCCGTGCGACGTCGGCAAGGCGTGCATCCAGGCGGCGGACTGCGCGCCCGCGCTGTGCACCGCCAACAAGTGCGGCCTGGGGGGCGGCGTCGACGGGCCCTTGATCGTGGCGGCGGGCATGACCCAGACAATCGACCAGCTCACCAGCCCGGCGACGGGAAGCAAGCTGACCAATCAGCTGATGGTGGCGGGGGCGACCGGGCTCGCCAAGGGCCAGATCATCTTGATCCACCAGACCCAGGGGAGCGGCGCCGGGAGCAGCGAGCTCAATCAGATCGTCGAGCTGACCGCGAACACGGCGACGCTGGCGCGCGCCCTGGTAAACGACTACACGGTCGGTGCCCAGGTCGTGGTCGTGCCGCAGTACACCAACGTCACGGTGTCGGCGGGAGCGACCCTGACCGCGCCGGCCTGGGACGGAATGCGCGGCGGCATCCTGATCTTTCAGGCGAGCGGCGCGGTGAACGTGGACGGCACCCTCAGCATG
>DAOMZC010000431.1:0-5931 GCA_035437965.1 Pseudomonadota bacterium | reverse complement strand
CCCGAGCCCACCGCGCCGCCCAGCGAGCCGGCGACCGCCGACAAGCCGTCGCCGCCCGACAAGCCGGCCTCGCCCCCCGACAAGCCAGTCGACAAGCCAGTCGACAAGCCGGCCGACAAGCCGGCCCTGCCGCCGAGCGCCCCGCCGCTCGACAAGTCGGCCCCGCCCGCTGCCCCGTCCAAGCCCGCCGCCAAGGAGAAGAAGGCCCCGCGCCTGCGGGTCACCATCCTGCCGCTTTTGGAGAAGAACTTCCCCGAGCCCACCGCGGTGGCCCTGCAGCGCGAGCTGTCCGACGGCCTGCGCCGCAACGGCCGCCTGGACATGAAGGACCTCGACGTCCGCCTCGCCGAGTTCGCCCAGGAGGTGCCGTTCGAGCAGGTCGAGCTCGCGCGCACGACCTACCAGAACGGTCAGGAGTCGCTGCGCAACCTCAACCTCGATCAGGCGGCGGCGCAGCTGGCCGACGCCGTCGATCAGCTGGTCGCCGTCTTGCCCTACATCAAGAAGCAGGAGCTGGCCGACGCCATGCTCGCCCTGGCGGTGGTGCACCAGCAGAAGGGCAACCTGCGGGCGATGCAGACGATGCTCAAGCGGCTGCTCATCTGGCGCACCAACTACGAGCTCGATACGAGCGTCTTCCCGCAGCAGATCAGCGAGCCGCTGCAGGAGGCGCGCGCCGAGGTCGGGCAGCTGCCGCTCGGGCAGATCAAGGTCCTGTGCGAGCCGTCCGGCTCCCAGGTCTTCGTCGACGGCGACTTCGCCGGCGTGGCGCCGACGCAGCTCAACAACCTGACGGTCGGCGAGCACTACGTGACGTTCAAGAAGCTCGGCTACAAGCGCGGGCTGCGCATCGCCACAGTCACCGCCGGGCCGCCGCTGCAGGTGCTCGGCAAGCTGCCGCGGGCCGAGAAGTACCTGCTGGTCGAGCAGGCGATCGAGCGCGTCGGACCCAAGATGGGCCAGAACAAGCTCGATCCGGTCGTCGACAACCTGCGCGAGACCCTGTTCCTCGACCACGCGGTCTTCGTGCGCCTGCAGAAGGCCGGGACGCTCAGCAGCAACACCGAAGACGTGACGCTCAGCGCCTACCTGTACGATCTGCGCAGCCGGACGCTGCTCAAGCAGCAGAGCCAGAAGGTCCACATCGAAGGCGGCATCCCGCCCGACGGAGCGATGCAGGCCCTGGCCGCCAAGCTGTACGAGGGCGTCGACTACGACAACGAGCTGCGCGCCCCCGAAGATGCGCCCATCCCGGTGGCGACGCCGCAGAAGCCGCTGTACAAGAGATGGTGGTTCTGGACCGCCCTGGGAGTCATCGTCGCCGGTGGAGCCAGCGCGCTGACGGTCGGGCTCTTATCCCGCTCCCCGACCTGCCCGGACGGCCATGTGTGTACCGGAGAGCTCATCTACTCACTCCGCGTCCCCTTCTAGCCGTGCCGCAGAGCCCGCCGGGATCCGCTGCCCTTCTCCGCTTCAAGGAGCTTGCCATGTCATCCGCAGAGCGCGCGCCGCTGCCCGGCTTCGCCCCGCCGCTTGCCGCAGCGCTTTCCGAGGTCCGCGATCCCTCCCGCTCGGACTGGCAGAGCGCGTGGGTGACCCTCACCCCGGCCTTCACCGATAAAAAGACCGCCAAGCTGTGGGAGCGCCTCGCCAGCACCGCAGACGGCGAGGACAGTTTCTTTTCCCACAAGAACACCCTCCACCTGGAAAAATCCGCCGCCAAGGCGCTCGTCAGCAGGTACCGCCAGGCGCAGCAGAGCAAAGAACCTTGGTGCCTGTTTGACTCCTGCGAGCGCCAGCAAGAGACCGACCCGCGCCGGGGCTCGCGGCGGAGCTTCCTGTTCAGCGGCCGGGGGGACGGCGGCGTGCTCCTTCATCTGGGGATGGACGCCGGCACGCTCTTATTCCGCCTGGAGCAGGTTCCGCTGCGCTGGCTCTACGATCCGCGCTTTGTCCGCTTCCTGCAGGAGCTCGTGTGGGAGGTCCCGCGGTCGCTGGGCCTTACGCCGACGCTTACCGCCGGCGGCGGCGAGTTCGCGGTCTCGGCCAAGACGTACCTCGACGGGAGCCTCCTGTGCGACGACCTCGCCGACCGGTTCAACCACCCGGAGCTCGC
Source organism: Pseudomonadota bacterium (assembly GCA_035437965.1). Classification (GTDB taxonomy): domain Bacteria; phylum Myxococcota_A; class Polyangia; order Palsa-1104; family JAEUJZ01; genus CALFML01. The sequence goes on along the minus strand of DAOMZC010000431.1, from coordinate 3,815 downwards.
CTGCTGGACGATGGATCTGCCGCGCGCCCACAGCCGCAGCTTCCGCGCCACCCGCAAGCGGCGCGCCGCCTTCAACCGCATCATCGAAGAGTACTGGGCCGGCGCGTTCCACCCCGGCGCGCTCGGCCCGCTGCGGGTCGAGAACGCCTTCCTCGAGCGCGGCTTCTTCCCCGCCATCGAGCCGCCCGAGGGGCTGATGACCAAGGAGACCGCGGTCGCCGGACCCGTGGGCAGCCTGCAGGAGGTCTTCCAGACCAACTTCGCCTTCGGTCGCGCGCTGCCGCTCCTGGCGCACCGCGTCCACCCCGGGAGCTGGCAGAAGGCGCACCCGCAGTCCGCCCGCTACCGGCCCGAGCTGCTCCCCGGCTACAGCGAGGCCGCGCTGAGCCGCCTGGCGGTCATCGGCGAGCTCCACGACGGCGCCGGCGACCTCCATCCCGACCGCATTCCCGAGTTCGCGGCCAACCTGGAGCAGCCCTTCCTGGACGACCGCGCCGCCTGGGAGCACCGCGCGCACGGCGGCCGGACGAGCGCCGAGGACTATGTCGAAGCGCTCCTGCATGAAGTCCACCGCGCGCAGTACCTGCAGCACCACCCGAGCGTACAGCCCCGGGCGAGCCTCCTGCAGGACCAGCTCCTCGCCGACGCCGACGAGACCCTGGTCCGGCACGGCGGCAGCGCGCGCCTTGGCCAGCTGCAAGAGCAGGCGCGCGCCCACAACCTGGCCGACTCCTACGGCCGCATCAAGAGCGACTTCATCGAGCCCGAGACCCTGTTCTGGGAGGCCTGGCACATCCTCCCCCCCGGCGAGCGCGCCGCCATCGCGCGCGAGGTCGTGCGCAACTTCCGCACCCGGATAGCCGAAGCCGCAAGCTGCGATCCGCGCCTCCCCGGCCCGCAGGCCGACGCCGAAGCGCCCGATCCGATGGCCTGGCACCGTCACCGCATCCACCCCATCCTATGGCAGGCGATCGAGCAGGATGCGGCCCCGCACCTCGATCGCGACCCCATCCTCCGCGAGCTCCGTCAGTTCAAGGAGCACGAGGCCCTGTACCTCTCGCGGCGCCCCGAGCTGGATGTCCAGAAAAGGCCCAGCCCGTGGGACAAGCCGCAAGGCGCCGTCGGCTAAGGGCGGCATTAGGAGTGGGTGGCACCGGAGGCGGGGTCCCCGACGCGCGAGCGGCGGGGTGCCGCAGGTGACAGGACCCGCTCCGGTTCTTATTCCGTCTGGACCGTGGTTCAGCGGCAGGGATTGACGACGCGGGTTCCCGGCTGGATCGAGTCGGTGACGAACGAGTTGCCGCCGATCACGGCGCCGCGGCCGATGACCGTGCTGCCGCCGAGGATGGTCGCGTTGGCGTAGATTATGACCTCGTCCTCGATCGTCGGGTGGCGCTTGTGGCCCTGCTGGCGGCGCGCCGCTCCGGTGGGCAGGCTCAGCGCGCCGAGGGTCACCCCCTGGTACAGACGCACGCGGTCGCCGATCACCGTCGTCTCGCCGATGACCACGCCGGTGCCGTGATCGATGAAGAAGCGCTCGCCGATCTGCGCGCCGGGGTGGATGTCGATGCCGGTCTCGGCGTGGGCGAGCTCGGTCATCATGCGCGGAACCACCACCGCCCCAAGCTGCCACAGCGCGTGCGCAATGCGATACACCGTGATCGCCCGCACGCCCGGGTACGAGAACACCACCTCGTCCACGCCGGTCGCCGCCGGGTCGCCGTCAAAGGCCGCCGCCACGTCGCACAGCACCTGCCGCCGCAGCTCGGGTAGCTGGCCCATGAACAGCGAGGTGATCTCGGCGGCGCGCCCCTCGCACGCCGCACACTCGGCCGCGGCGACGGAGCAGCGGTGGTGCAGCCCGCGGAACAGCTGCTGCACCAGCTTCACTCGCAGCTCGGCGACCCGGCCCTCGATGAACGAGTGCAGGACGACGCACGCCGGCTGCGGCACGCCGGTCGAGCCGGGCAGCAGCAGCTCACGGACCAGCTGCAGGATCGACGACACCTCGGGCGGTGACGGCAGCGCCCGCCCGGGCCGGCACTGCACACCGTCCGCCTTATAGGAATCGAGCAGCCGCTGCGCCAGGTCGCAGTTACTAGGGCCGGGCGCCGCGGCGACAGGGTGGAAAGGGGCGTTCATAGGCTCACTTTACCGTCTCCACAAGCTGCAGCAAAGCGAGCCCGCCGCACGTCAGGCACCGCGGAGTTACGCTCAGACCGTGGGGGCCATCTTGGCCATCGCGTCCTTGACGAACTGCTCGAGCTTGGCCTTGGGCACCGCGCCGACCATCTGGCCGACCACCTTGCCCTTGTGGAACAGGAGCAGCGTCGGGATCGAGCGGACCTCGTACTTGGTCGGCGTCGCCGGGCTCTTGTCGATGTCCATCTTGCCGACCTGCAGCGTGCCGCCCTGCGCGTGGGCCGCCGCAATCGCTTCGACATAAGGTGCAATGGCACGACAGGGAGCGCACCACGTGGCCCAGAAATCAACCAGGGTCAGCTTGTCTGACTGCAGCACCTCCGACTGAAAGTTGGCGTCGGTGAGGTCCTTTACATGTGGGGAAGCCATCGCGGTCTCCTTGTCGAACTATGTTCGTGGGCTAGGTTTCGCCGGGCTCAGTTGAGCGTCAACGGATTCAAGGTCACTTCGAACGCCGGCTAATCTAAGACGGCCCCGCGATTTCACCAGACCCTGCTTGCTTGCGAGCAAGCTCAGCCTCGGAAGTCGCGGACTTTTTTTGCTCGCGGCGCAGCTCCTCTTCCAAGAGCGCCACTGCCTGCCCCAGATCGCCCAGGCGCTGCTCCTGCACCGAGATGCGCACCGAGAAGTAGATCTGCACGAACAGCAGCGCGACGAACGCCAGCAGCCGAATCGCCGCGTCGGGATACAGCGTCCCCAGCATGCCGCCGATGAACACCAGCAGCGTGTGCGAGCCGACCAGCGCCGCCAGCCCCGCCATCGCCGAAAGCCAGAACAGCCCCATCCCCATGGTCAGCCGCCGCTGCGCCATCAGCCGCAGGATCCCGACGATAAGACAGGTGATGAGCACGAGCAGCACCGCCTGCCCATAGGCGGTCATCCGCACCGGCCCTTCGGTCGGCGGCAGCGCCGCCTGCCCCAGCGTCCACCCGCCGGGCGCCGCCATCAGAAGCGGCACGGAACAAGTCACGGCCATGTCGCCCTACCCGCTCCCCAGCGGCGCCGCCGCCGGCCCCGTCCCCGGCCCCGCCAGGCGCAGCTTGTGGCGCAGGCTGCCGGCCAGCGCATAGACCAGCAGGATCGCCACCAGCGTCTTTAGCGGATACAGCACCGCGTCGATCGGACCGTACATCGACACCCCGTGGCGGCGCTCGGCCACCTGCACCGGTACCTCCGTCACCCGCAGCCCGAGCAGCATGCACAAAAGCAGCGTCTCGGAGTGGAAGTCGCCGAACGTCTGCTCGACCAGCACCGGCATCGCCCGCCGCGCGATCGCCTTGAAGCCGCTGGTCGTGTCAAAGACCCGCTGCCGCCCGAGCAGCGCCGTCACCCACGAGAATACCTTCATCCCCAGCCGCCGCCCGAGCGGCGCCCGATAGCCCGTATCGGTGACGAACCGCGACCCGACCACGATATCCGCCGTCCCGCCGCCCAGCACCCGGACCAGACTCGGCACCGCCGCCGGATCATGCTGGCCGTCGGCATCGAGGAACACCGCGTAGTCGTAGTCATTCTGCAGGGCATAGCGGATGCCCGTCTGGATCGCCCGCACATAACCGAGGTTTATCGGGTGCCGCAGGTGGGCCTGCCCGAGCTCGCGCAGCACCCTCTCG
>DAOMZC010000430.1:0-5932 GCA_035437965.1 Pseudomonadota bacterium | reverse complement strand
TCCGGGAGACTCGACGGATCGCCGACCAGCGAGTGGTAGCGCATGACCTCGATGTAGCGCGGCAGACCGGCAAAGACGCCCTCGCCGTCGTGCGTCACCTGGCTGGTCTTGCCGTGCATGGCCTCCCGGGCGCGCACCACCCGGCCGCCGAAGGCGTGGAAGATTCCCTGGTGGCCCAGACACACCCCGAGCAGCGGCACTGCGCGATCGAGCTCGCGGATGACGCGCGCGCAGACTCCGAAGTACGCCGGCTCGACCGGACTGCCCGGCCCGGGGGAGATGATGACGCGCTCGGGCCGCAGCTGGGAAAGCGCTTCGAACGTAATCTGATCGTTGCGGAACACCAGCGGCCGCGCCCCGAGCTCGCCCAGGTACTGGTAGAGGTTGAAGGTGAACGAGTCGTAGTTGTCCAGGAGGATGACTCTCATGCGACGCTCTTTTGGACGCTGCGCAGCGCCGCGATGAGCGCCTGCGCCTTGGCCAGGGTCTCGGCGTACTCCTCGCCCGGGTCGGAGTCGGCGACCACCGCGCCGCCGACACTGAAGTAGCAGCGCCCGCCTTTGAGCACCAGCGTCCGGATGACGATGCTGAGGTCCAGGCTGCCGGCGAAATCGAGGTAGCCGATCGAGCCCGCGTAGATGCCGCGCTTGACCGGCTCCAGGCTGTCGATGAGCTTCATCGCCTCGATCTTGGGCGCGCCGGTCATCGAGCCCCCCGGGAAGCAGGCGCGCAGCAGCTCGACGGCGTCCACCGCGTCCTCCAGGGTCGCGCGAATCGTCGAGACCAGCTGGAAGACCGTGGCGTACGTTTCGATGATCATGAGCTCCGGCACATGCACAGAGCCGAACTTGGCGATCCGCCCCAGATCATTTCGCACCAGATCGACGATCATCGAGTTCTCGGCGCGATCCTTGATCGAGGCCCCAAGCTCGCGGTAAAGCGCCGCGTCTTCCTCGGGAGTCCGGCCGCGCGGCCGCGTGCCCTTGATCGGCCGGCTCTCGGCCACGCGGTCCGCACCGAGCCGCAGGAACCGCTCCGGCGATGACGAGAGCACGTACAGCTCGTCGAGCTTGAGGAGGCTGGCGAACGGCGCCGGGTTTATCCGCCGCAGCGCCGCATACAGGTGAAGTGGGTCGCCGGTGAACGCGGCGTCCAGCCGGTGCGACAGGCAGACCTCGTAGGCATCGCCGGCGAAGATGTGCTCCTTGACCGTCTCGACGGCCTGGCAGTAGCGGGCGCGGTCGAAGTGGGCGTGCAGCTGCAGCTCTGCCGGCTCGCCGTCGGGGGGCGGCTCCGGGTCAAGGTCGGGCGCGGCCTCGAACGCGGTCAGGAGCTGCAGCCACTTCTCCTGCGCAGCCGTCGCCTTCTGCGCCGCTGCGGCCGGGTCGGCGCCGCGCCCGATTACCGACAGATAGGAGCGCCCGGTACGGTGACAGTGGGCGAGCAGCGAGTCACAAAGGAGCAGCCAGATGTCGGGCAGCTCCAGATCGTCCTCGCCCAGGTCGGGCAGCGACTCGATGAAGTACCCCGCTTCATACCCGATGTAGCCCACGGCACCTGACAACAAGGGTACCGGCTGGGCGCTGTACTCGGCCGGCGCGACGGCGTAGGTGCGCAGCAGCCGGCGCAGCGCCGCCAGCGGATCGCCGACGCTGCGCTGGCGCTGCGGCGGGCCGTCGGGGGTCGGGTGGAAGCTGAGCTCGATGTGCGCCCCGGCGCCCGGCGGTGCGCCGCGCTGGTGCTTGGCGGTAAAGACGCAGAACGGATCGGCGCCCAGGAAGGAGTACTGCCCGAGCTTGTCCGGGTCCTTGGCGCTGTCGAGCAGGAACGCGAAACGCTGCCGCCGCACCGCCGCGAAGTAGCGCCACAGCGGCAGCCGCAGCTCAAGCTGCAGGAGCAGGTGGCGGCGGTGCTCTTCAGGCTGCGCGGTGTCCGACAGCACGGTCTTCTCGGAAGCAGGGCGGCCGCCGGCAGGGCGCGGCGACCGCCGGGGTCAGCGCCCTAGCCGAGGATTCCGACGATCTCGCCATCGACCAGATCGATCTTGTCGGCCTGCGGCGTCGCCGGCAGCCCGGGCATGCGGATGATGTCGCCGAGCAGCGGCACCAAAAACCCCGCCCCCGCCGACAGCACCAGCCGCCGCACCATGACGTCGAAGCCCTCGGGCCGCCCGACTCGCTTGGGATCGTCGGACAACGACATCTGGGTCTTGGCCACGCACAGCGGCAGCGCCTCGGCGCCGAGCGCCCGCGCCTGCTCCAGGTCCTGCTCGGCCTCGCGGGAAAAGTGCACCGCGCGCGCCCCGTACATCGTCTTGGCGATCTTCTCCATCTTAGTCTTCACCGACTCGTGCAGGTCATACAGCGTGCGCACCGGCGGCGCCACCTTGTCGGCGTGCTCGCGGACGATGGCGGCCAGCTCCGCCCCGCCTTCGCCGCCGCGGGCAAAGCCCTCGAGCAGCGCCCACGGCACCTTCTGGCGCTCGCAGGCGCGGCTTATCACCGCCAGCTCGTCGGCGGTGTCGGTGGGGAAGCGGTTGATGGCGATGATCGGGGTGCGGCCGAAGGCGCGCGCGTTCTCGATGTGCTTTTCGAGGTTGCAAAGGCCCCGCTCGACCGCGTCGGGGTTATTCTGGGTCAGGCCGTCTTTGGTGACGCCGCCGTGGCGCTTGAGGGCCTTGGCGGTGGCCACCAGGACCACCGCGGCCGGCGACAGCTCGGCGCTGCGGCACTTTATGTCGAAGAACTTCTCGCCGCCCAGATCGAAGCCGAAGCCGGCCTCGGTCACCGCCCAGTCGGCGTGCGCCAGCGCGGCGCGGGTGGCGAGCACGGAGTTGCAGCCGTGCGCGATGTTGGCAAACGGCCCGCCGTGGACAAACGCCGGCACCCCCTCGACCGTCTGCACGAGGTTTGGGAGCAGCGCCTCCTTGAGCAGCGCCATCAGCGAGCCCACCGCCTTGAGGTCCGCCGCCGTCACCGGCTTCTTGTCGTAGGTCAGCCCGACCAGGATCCGCGACAGCCGGGCCCGCAGGTCGGCGACATCGCGAGCCAGGCACAGGATGGCCATGATCTCGGAGGCCGGGGTGATGTCGAAGCCGCTCTCGCGCGGCACCCCCTCGGCCGGGCCGCCGAGGCCCACGATGACGTGGCGCAGCGCCCGGTCGTTGAGGTCGAGCACCCGCCGCCACAGGATCCGCCGCGGATCGAGCCCGAGCCGGTTGCCCTGGTGCAGGTGGTTGTCGAGCAGCGCCGCCAGCAGGTTATTGGCGGCCGAGATCGCGTGAAAGTCGCCGGTGAAGTGGAGGTTGATGTCCTGCGACGGCGTCAGGCTCGCCCGCCCGCCGCCGGTCGCCCCGCCCTTCTGGCCGAACACCGGCCCGAGCGACGGCTCGCGCAGCGCCAGGCACGCCGACTCGCCCAGGTGCACAAGGCCCTGCGCCAGGCTTATCGAGGTCATCGTCTTGCCCTCGCCGGCGTCGGTCGGGGTGAGCGCCGAGACCAGCACCAGCCGCCCGCGCGCCGGCCGCTGGGTCACCCCCAGCGCCACCTTCGCCTTGAGCCGGCCGTATGGGATGAGCTCCTCCTCGGACAGCCCGAGCCCTCGCGCGACCTCGACAATCGGCTTTACCTTCACGACGCTGGACATAAAACCTCCTCCTTTTTGGCAAGCTGGGGGCCACGTGCCCCAAGCCCCAAGCCACGAGCCACGAACCACGAGCCACGAACCACGAATGACAAAGACGATGAACGATTTACCCGGCTGTCGTCTAGGGGGCGTCTGGGGGCGGCGTGAAGATCGCCTGCGCGAAACCCCGACAATTTCGTATAGTTTGCCTTCCACAAGGATAAAAGCCTCATGTCCGAACCTACGCCCCCCGTCGCCAAGCCCCTGCCCGAAGCCGCGCCCGCGCCCACCGCCGGCGAGCACTTTCTGAAAGAGATCATCAAGACCGACCTGCAGACCGGCAAGCACCAGGGCCGGGTCGCCACCCGCTTCCCGCCCGAGCCCAACGGCTACCTGCACATCGGCCACGCCAAGTCGATCTGCCTCAACTTCGGGCTCGCCAAGGAGTTCAACGGCACCTGCAACCTGCGCTTCGACGACACCAACCCCGAGACCGAGGATGTCGAGTTCGTCGACTCGATCAGCGACGACATCCGCTGGCTCGGCTTTGAGTGGAGCGCCAAGTTCTTCGCCTCCGACTACTTCCAGCAGCTCTATGACTGGGCGGTGCAGCTGGTCAAAAAGGGCAAGGCGTACGTGTGCAGCCTCAGCCCGGAGGAGATGCGCGAGTACCGCGGCAACTACTTCATCAAGGGCCGCGAGAGCCCCTACCGCAGCCGGTCCGTGGAAGAGAACCTGAAGCTGCTGGAGGGGATGAAGAACGGCGAGTTCCCCGACGGGGCGCACACGCTGCGGGCCAAGATCGACATGGCCTCGCAGAACATGAACCTGCGCGATCCGCCGATGTACCGCATCCGCCGCGACTCGCCGCACCACCGCACCGGCCTCAAATGGCGGATCTACCCGACGTATGACTACGCGCACGGGCTGTGCGACGCGGTCGAGCGGATCACCCACTCGATCTGCACGCTCGAATTCGAGAGCCACCGGCCGCTCTACGACTGGTTCCTGCACGAGCTCGAAATCCCGACGCCGCCGCAGCAGATCGAGTTCGCCCGCCTGCACATAAGCTACACCGTGCTGAGCAAGCGCAAGCTGCTAAAGCTCGTCGGTGACAAGTTCGTGCGCGGCTGGGATGATCCGCGCATGCCGACGCTCGCCGGGCTGCGCCGTCGCGGCTATACCCCGGCGGCGATCCGCGCCTTCTGCGAGCGCATCGGGGTTGCCCGTCGCGACAGCGTGGTCGATGTGGCGCTGCTCGAGCACGCGATCCGCGACGACCTGAACGCCTCGGCGCCGCGGGTGATGGGGGTGCTGAACCCGCTGCGCGTCGTCATCACCAACTACCCCGAGGGCCAGGTCGAACAGTTCGACTGCCCCTACTTCCCCGAGGCGCCCGAGAAGGGCTCGCGCCAGGTACCGTTTTCGCGCGTGATCTACATCGAGCAGGACGACTTCCGCGAGGACCCGCCCAAGAAGTTCTTCCGCCTGGCGCCGGGCCGCGAGATTCGCCTGCGCTGGGCCTGCATCATCAAGTGCGAGGAGGTCATAAAAGACCCGGCGACCGGCGCCATCGTCGAGCTGCGCTGCACCTGGGACCCGGGCTCGCGCGGCGGCAACGCCCCCGACGGGCGGCGCATCCAGGGGACCTCGCACTGGGTGTCGGCCGAGCACGGCGTGCGCTCGGAGGTCCGCCTGTACGATCGCCTGTTCACCAATGAGAACCCCAACGAGGTCGCCGAGGGCGTCGACTGGACGACCCTGCTCAACCCCAAGTCGGAAGAGGTGATCAGCCACGCCATCGTCGAGCCGAGCCTGGCCAGCGCCCCCGCCGGCAGCCGCTTCCAGTTCGAGCGCCTGGGCTACTTCTGCGTCGACACCCAGGACTCGACGCCGCAGCGGCCGGTGTTCAATCGCATCGTGTCGCTCAAGGACTCGTGGGCCAAGCTCGAGGCCACCGAGCCGGCGGCCAAGGGGGCGCCGCGCAACAAGCCCCCGGCGCCGCCGAAGTCATGAGCGGTGCTCCTGATTTCATCGCCCTGACCACGCCGACCCAGGTCGGCCCGGGCGAGTTCACGATCGAGGTTCCCGACGGCTGGCAGCAGGGTCGGGGGGCGTTCGGGGGCCTGGTCCTTGCCTGCCTCCTGCGGGCGGCGCGCGCTTGCGAGCCGGAGGCCGAGCGCACCCTGCGCTCGGTGAGCGCCGAGCTCGTGGGTCCAGTGGTCCCGGGGACGGCGCAGCTGCGGGTCGAGGTGCTGCGGCGCGGCAACGCGGTCTCGACCCTGGCGGCGCGGCTTATGCAAGCGGG
>DAOMZC010000429.1:0-5938 GCA_035437965.1 Pseudomonadota bacterium | reverse complement strand
GCTGCCGGGGCGCCGACCGCTGCCGGGGCCTCGCTGGCCACCGCGGGCGCGGCCGCCGCGTCCTGCGCGGCCGCCCACCCCCGGCTCGGCACCAGAGACAAGCCCGCCGACGCTACTAGGAGCGTCGCGTAGAGCGCAAGCGTCTCAGCGGGATGGCGGAGCGGCCGATGCCGATAAGGATGAGGGGTCGGGCTGAGAACACGCATACGAGGACCTTTGTTAAGAGACCGAGAGAGCAAAACGCGGAGCCCGGTTGGCCCGTCAGCAGGTCGTACCAATGGTCAACAGGTGGTCAACAGGTGGTCAACAGGCGGGCAAGAAGAACAAAGGTGCGGGCAGGTAGGCAAGGGCTAATTGTCCCGGTGCGGTCCCCGGGCGCCGGTCGGCGGGCGCCGGTCGGTTGAAGGTCGAGGGCGCGGCCTAGCCGTCTGAGCAGTCGAGGAAGAAGCCGCAGCGCAGGCAGCGGACCTTGCAGCCGCGGTCGACCATCAAGGCGCCGCAGCCCGGACAAATTTGATGGGCCTGCTGCTGCAGCCGCCCCGGGTCGCCGGGCTCGGCGGCGGCGGTCCGGGTAGGGGTCGAATCGGGCTCGGTTGTTGGCCGCTGCGCGGGGCGCTTCTGCATCGCCAGGCTCCGTCGAAAAATGCGGCCGCGACCGTAGCACGGGGCCGCTGCGCCGACCAAGCTCCGTCCGCGTCGCTAGAGGTGCTTCGGTGATATCATGAAGTGGGACATCTGTCGCTGCGGCGCGCATCCCAAGGATTGGGGTACAGCTACCGGGGGCATGGGGCCGCCTGGGGACAGTCGCGTCGCGGCGTGCGGATGACGGGGAAATGCAACCGCCCAGACAACCTTGCAGATTCGGCGCGCTCGCTTGCCGGGGCCTCGGCCTGGTCGCCTGGGCCGGCCACCTTTACCGCGCCGTGCGGCCGGTGAAATTACCGGGCGGGTCGCAGCGATGAGCTCGCACATCTCGTCACCGCTGGCCGAGCAGCTGGTGGTCGCCGCCGATCTGCGCGACGCCGTGCTCCTCATCGTCGACAGCGAGGCCAGCCGCTCGCGGCTCCTGCACGAGGTGCTCACCGCGGTGGGCATCCAGGTGCTGCTCGCCGAGAGCGGGCCGCAGGCCAAGCAGCAGCTCTTGCAGATGCCCGTCGATCTGGTGCTGCTGGTGCTGCGCTCGGCCGGCGCGCTCGGCGGCATGGACAGCTACGAGCTGTGCCGCCAGCTCAAGCTGCCGCCGCAGACGCGCAACATCCCGGTGGTCTTCATGGAGCCCGCCACCTGCGAGGTCGGCGACGCGGAGCCGCGGTCCCCGGGATGGGCGCGCGGCGAGTCGGGCCGCTCGAGCCGGCTCGCCGAGTTCGACGAGTCCCACCAGCTCGGCGGGCACCTGCGCGCCTTCCGCACCGGCGCGGCCGACTTCGTCAGCTCGGCGATCGCCTTCCCCGAGCTGCTGGTGCGCCTGGAGCACCACATCCGCGTCGGCCGCCGCCTGCGCGAGCTCGAGCGCGAAAAGGCCGAGCTCGCCCGTGAGCTGCGCGAGCTCAAGCGCGAGCGCCCCGCCCCCGCGGCGCCGCAGATCATAAGCCCGATGGATCTCCCGCGCGGCTTCATCCTCGACGGCAAGTACCGCCTGGAGGAGCGCATCGGGGTAGGCGGCTTCGGCGTCGTCTACCGCACCACCCACCTTCAGCTGCAGCGCGAGGTCGCGGTCAAGGTCTTCCGCCCCCTGCCGACCCTGAGCACCGAGGAGGCGATCGCCCGCTTCCGCCAGGAGGGGACCTCGGCGAGCCGGCTCAGCCACCCCAACGCGATCACCATCCTCGACTCGGGCATCGCCGCCGGCGGCATCCCCTACCTGGCGATGGAGCTGCTCATCGGCCGCACCCTCGCCGACGAGCTGCGCGAGCGCAGCCCGCTGCCGCTGTCGCGCTGCATCCAGATCATCGTCCCGGTGTGCGACGTCCTCATCGAGGCCCACGCCGCCGGCATCGTCCACCGCGACGTCAAGCCGGACAACGTCTTTTTGCACCGCACGCGGTCCGGCGAGGTCATAAAGGTCCTCGACTTCGGCATCGCCAAGCTGCTGGAGGGGACCGCGGATCGCGACGCCCCGATGGTCACCGGCGGCGGGGCGTTCGTCGGCACGCCGACCTACATGGCGCCCGAGCGCCTGCGTCAGGGCACCTATGACGGGCGCAGCGACGTGTACAGCGTGGGCGTCATGCTCTATCAGATGCTCTCCGGGCGGCCGCCGTTCGAGAGCCCCTCGCAGAGCTACCTCGAGATCGTGCTCGGCCACCTGAACCAGCCGCCGCAGCCGCTGCGCGAGCGCCGCCCGAGCATCCCCGAGTCGGTCTCCCAGGTCGTCATGCACACCCTGGAGAAGGACCCGCAGAGCCGCCCCACCGCCCGCCAGCTCCTTACAGATCTGGTGCGGGTGGTGCGCAAGTCGGTCGGTCAGCTGGAGGCCGCCAGCGAGGCCCCGGCACGCTCGTCGGCACCGGTGGCGGCGTCGCCGGCGCGGTCGCCGAGCAGCTCCTCGACGGGGGCCACGGTGGGGGTGCTGCCGCGGCACCTGCCGGGGATCTGGCCGGGCAGCTCGGCGTCGATGGCGACACCGTTTCGCGCCGAGAGCTCGATCAGCGAGAGCAGCCAGTCCTACGCGCCGAGCACCGTGCGGGTGGGCAAGGCGACCGGCGAGACGCCGCTCATCTCGGCCGACCGGCCCGGGCGCGGCGGCAAGACGAGCGCCAGCGGCGAGCTGCCGCTGGTGCAGCCCGTCGAGGAATCCTCCGAGCTATCGCTGCCCACCGCAGTCACCCTGGAGTTCGAGATCTCGCCCTCGCACGGCGGCTCGCGGCGCTGACCGCGGTCGCGTGGGATCCGGCTTGGCAGATGGGAGCGCCAGCTCGTGGTGAGGGCGCGGCGCTACAGGTACGCTCGGGGGCAGCGCGGGCGGCCGGTGCCGCTACAGCAGATCGGGGTCGGCGGAGGTCTGGGTCGCGCAGCTGCGCGGGTCGAGGATCACCACCTTCTCCTGGCGGGCCGAGAGGCGGGTGCCGGTCGGGCCGGGCGTCGCTTCGGGGGTGGTGAGGGCCAGGCGGAAGCTCAGGCGCTTGCCGTCGGGGAGCGGGGCGACGGCGGCGGTGAGCTCCTCCTTGAGGCCCTTGTAGGTCTGCAGGACGATTCGCTTGCCGCTGCTGCAGCGGACCTGCAGCGTGTAGTCCTGCGGGCCGCGGGCCGCGGGCCGGGGCGCGGCCCGCGCGGGCAGCCAGCTGACATAGGCCCCCGACGAGCCGAGCGGCAGCTCTGGCCCCTCGCGGAGCGCCCGGTAGGCGCTGGCCAGGATGGGGACGAAGTCGCCGCCGAGCAGCCGCGTCTGCAGGGCGGTCAGCGTCGGACCGAAGGCCAGCGGCGGGCAGCGCGGCTCGACGCGCTCGCCGACCTCGGGCTCGATGGCGATCGCGGGGAAGACGGGCGGCACGAAGGTGATGAGGACGCGCTCGCCGGGGCCGCCGGCGGTGGCGCGGTGGCGGGTGCGGCAGGCGGCGGCGTGCAGCTTGGTGGAGTAGGCGAAGCAGCCGGCCGGGATCTCGTGGCTGCGGGCGGCGATGTCACGGCGCCAGGCCGGCGCTTCGGCGATACCGCCGTCGGGCGGCAGCGGCGCCGCCCACAGGCCCGGGTCGGCAGGCCGCCCGCCATCGACGGGGGGCGTGCTGATCGGGCGCGGCTCGCGCAGCCAGGGCTGGCACAGCGCCGCCACCTGGGCCCACTGCTGGGGGTGGTTGCGCAGCAGCGTGCAGGCGCCCCGGACCATCGGCGCGGTGCCGAGGGCGGTAAGGTGCACCTCGCCGCCGTCGCGCCCTACCAGGACCGACTGACCGTCAGCCGAAAACTCAGCCGCGATCACCGCCCCCTTGCCGGTCAGGCGCCGCCCGACCTGACCGGTCGCCGCCTCCCACACCACGGCCAGGCCCTCGCTGTCGCCGCTCAGCACCTGCAGCCCGTCGGGTGAGAACCCGGCCAGGCGCACCGCGCCCGCGTGCTCGCTGAGCGTCGTCACCGGCTGCTGAGTCGCCACGTCCCACAGCCGGCTCGTGCGGTCGGTCGCGGCGGTGACCACGCGCTGCCCGTCGGGCGAGAAGCGGGCGCTGTGGAGCTCGCCGCTGTGCCCGGAGAGCGTCGCCACCGGCGCCACCCGCGGGTCGGTCGCGCGAGCGTCCCACAGCCGGACCAGCGGCTCGGGGCCGGCGGTGAGCAGGCGACTGCCGTCGGGGCTGAAGGCCACTGCGTGGAGCGCCGAGCCCGGCGGCAGGCTTGCCTGCACCGCCAGGGTGTGCACGTTCCACAAGAGGGCCGTCCCCGGGCCATGGACGGTGACCAGGCGCTCCCCGTCGGGCGAGAACTGCGCCGCGGTCACCCGCTGCCCGGCCAGCTGACGCTCGGCGAGCAGCGCGAGCGCCTGGCCTTCGCGCACGCCCCACAGCCGCGCCGTCCCGGCCAGATCCACAGTCGCGGCGAGCGAGCCATCGGGCGACACGCTGACGCCGCGTACGGGGTGGGTGTGGCCGAGCAGGGTGTGCAGCGTGAGCCCGCTGCGCGCGTCCCAGACCCGCAGCGAGCCGTCGTCGCTGGCGGTGAGCAGGCGCAGCCCGTCGGGGGTGAACACCGCCGTGTTGACCGCATAGGCGTGCCCAACCAGCGTCCGCCGGTGCTTGCCGTCGCGCGCGTCCCACAGCTCGCCGACGCCATCGCGGCCGAAAGTGACCATCGTGTCGCCCGCCGGCGAGAGGCGCGCCGCCGCGAGCTGGGGATGGCGGATCACCAGCTCGGCCGCGGCGCTGGCCAGCGGGCGCGCCGTCCACAGGCGGGCCGAGCCGTCGAGCCCGGCGGTCAGCACGCGCTCGCCATCGCTGGAAAAGCCCAGCGCGGTCAGCCGGGCGCGGTGTCCGCGCAGCACGGCCACCGTCCGCCGGCCCGAGCTCGACCACAGCCGGACCTCGCCGTCGACGGCGGCGGTGAGCACCGCGGCGCCATCGGGGGCGAACAAGGCGTCGCTGAGGGGATGGGTGTGGCCGACCAGGGCCGCGGCCAGGCGACCGCTGCGGCTGTCCCACAGGAGCGCGGTACCGTCGGCGCTGGCGGTCAAGAGCTGCGTCCCGTCGGGCGAGAAGCGCACCGACAGCACCTCACTGTGGTGACCCTTTAGCTCGGCGATGCGGGTGAGGGTGCGGGCGTCAAAGACCCGCGCCGTGGCGTCATTGCCCGCGGTGACGATGAGGGTCCCGTCGGGCGAAAAGCGCGCCACCCGCGCCCCCAGGACGTGCGCCTTGCCCACCGCCAGGGGGGTCCCGCTGGCGGCGGCAAACAGGCGAACCGTCCCATCGGCGCTGGCGGTGAGCACCTGCGCCCCGTCGGGCGAGAAGCTGCCCATCGTCACCTCATCGCGGTGACCGGAAAGCTTGTGCGCGAGCGCCCCGGTGCGCGAGTCGAGCAGGTAGCCAGTGCCGGTGGCGGTGGCGACCAGCAGCAGCCGGCCGTCGGGGGCAAACGCCGCGTCGCGGAGCGCGCCCGGCGGCAGATCGAGCCGAGCGGTGAGCAGCGCCTGGCCGGTGCGGGCGTCCCACAGCTGGACCGCCCCGTCGGCGCCGCCGGTCACGATCCGCGCCCCATCGGGTGAGAAGCGCGCCAGCTGCACCGCTCCGGCGCGCGGTGGCAGGCGCAGCTCGGCGACCTGGTCCCCGCTCTGACCGGAGCGGATGCGGACGACGCCGTCGGCTCCGGCGGTGAGCAGCAGGGAGCCGTCGGGCGACAGGCCGGCGTCCTGGATCGGCGCCCCGTGCTGGAGCGGCGGCAGCCAGGGCAGCCCGGGCTGCGCGATCAGGGCCCCCAGCTGACGCACCGCGCCGCTTGCTATCACGGCGGGTGCCGC
>DAOMZC010000428.1:0-5940 GCA_035437965.1 Pseudomonadota bacterium | reverse complement strand
AGGACCGCCGTGGTGACCGCCGCCGCCGCGGTGAGCGCCAGCAGACGGGTACCGCCGCGCCGGTAGGCCAGCGCCAGCAGCGCCGCGCAGAGCGCCGCATACCCGAGCGCCCCGCCGGCGAGCAGAGGAAAGTCCAGGGAACCCAGGAGCCCCAGCATCAGACAGTCCACCGTCGGTGGTAGCTCCACCACTCGAGGGCCAGGATCGCCAGCGCCAGGAGCAGCAGGTAGGGCCACAGCTCGCGGCGAATCGCCCGCTGGCTGGCGTCGGGCGGGCTCAAGGTCGCGCCGCCCAGCTGCAGCGTCGGGCGCAGCGCCGCCATCGACTCGGTGACATCGGCGAGGTTGGCCGCCCACAGGAGCGGCACCGCCAGCCCCGCGGGGCGCAGGTTGTAGAAGCCGACCCGCTGCCCATAGTAGAACGCGTGGCCTTCGTGCACCGGCACCGGCACCACCTCGCCGCCGGGTAGGGTGAGGTCGGCCTGGGTCAGCTGCAGCGCCTCGGTCGCGGCGCCGCGCGCGCCCTTGCCGCGCGCCGCCGCGAGCGGCACCCGCCAGGTCCGGCCGGTGCGGTAGCTGCCCAGATCGTCGTCGACATCGCCGGCAAACCAGTCCATCGCGTTCATCAGCAGCACCGGAAACGCCACCCGCAGCGGCAGATCGCTCTGCCGCAGATCGAAGCCAACGGCGACGCTGCGCCGGGTGGCACCGCTGCGCCCGACCTGCTCGCGCGCCACGATCAGCGGCTGCTTGAGCATCGCCGCAAGCGCGCGATCCCCCGGCGCCAGCTTGAACACCGAGCTGCGCGTCATGTTGATATCGCTCAGCGACACCCAGCGCAGCACCGGGTGGGCGCTCTCGGCGTCGGTGATGAGCGGCCGCTTGAGGTCGGCCGCGATGGCGAAGGGACCGTCGCGCTGAGGGTCCAGATACAGCGCGTGCGCGTCGGGCGCGGCCGGGGGGGTGAAGGCGTCGAAGACCACTACGTCGTAGCGCGCCGCGCGCTCTACGTCGTAGGCGGCCGGGGTGACTTTCTCGATGACCAGGTGGTTCTCCTCCCCCGCCCCGGCGGCCAGCAGCGCGCCCTCGAGGAACAGGTTGCCGCGGGTGACGATGAGCACGCGCTGGCGCTTGCGCTCGGGCAGCACCGCGTAGGCGCGGTCGTCGAGCGGCAGCAGATCGCTGGTGCCGCCGGGGAGGCGCAGCCGGGCCTCCAGCCGCACCCCGGCGCCCGAGAGGTTGGGGTAGAGCTTCGCCTCCTGCACCCCGGCGGCGAGCTCCAGCTCCTGCACGTCGACGATCTCGCCCTCCTGGACGAGCTCCAGGACGACCTTCTGGCGCTCGCCGCCCGACCCGGCGGCGGGGAACCAGCCGAGGCTGATCAGTACCTCGTAGCTCAGGCGGTTGCGGCGGTAGCGTCGCACCGAGAACGCGGTGATCGCGGCGTTGCCCGTCGCGCCGACCGTCGGCGCTGCCCCCGAGAGGACCGGCTGGAAGCGCACCTGCAGCCCCGGGGGCGCGCCGCCGAGCGCCGCCGCCTCGAAGCCGCCATCGGAGAACAGGATGACCGTCGGGTTCTCCCGCCCGGCCAGCAGCGCCTCGGCGAGCATCAGCGCCGCCTGCAGATCCGCCGGGGTGTCGCGCGCCGTCACCGCATCGACCTGGGCGACGAGCTCCCGCTCGTCATAGGACAGGCCGCCCTGCGGCGCCGGCTGGCCATCGAGCGCCACCACCACCGCCAGATCGTCACCCGACAGCCCGCCGATGAGCGCCCGCGCCTGCTCCTTGGCGCGCCCGAGCCGCGTCAGCCCGGGCGGACCGGCCCCCGCCGGCAGCACCGCCTGCATCGACGCCGAAGCATCAATGAGCAGCACCAGGCTGCGCCCCGCCTTGCCCCGCCCGAGCCGCGGATCCCCCAGCGCCGTGACGAGCAGCGCCAGCACCACGAGCTGAATCAGCAGCGACAGCCAGCGCAGCAGCCGGCGCCACAGGCTGGTCGCGTCGCTCTGGTTTAGGACCTGCTGCCACAGGCGGGCGAACGGCACCTCGACGCGCCGCCGCTGCTGCTTGAGCACGTAGAGCACGGTCAGGACCGCCGCCCCCGCCCCCAGCACCGCGAACAGCTGCCCCGCCGGCAGCCCGAGCAGGGTGATCGGGGTCATCGCACAAACCCCCCCTGGCGCAGCGCCCGCAAGACCAGCTCGTCGAACGGCTGATCGGTGTCGGCGCGGATGTAGCCGACGCCGCGCGAGGTGCAGAAGCCGGCCAGGGCCTGGCAGTAGGCGGCGTGCTCGCGCTCGTAGGCCGCGCACAGCGCTGCCGACAGCGTCACCGGACGCAGCTCGCCGGTCTCCATGTCGACGATCTCGATGTCGCCGCGCAGGGTCGGCCGCGCCTCGCGGGGGTCGATGATCTGGATCGCCGCCGGCTCGAAGCGGTGGTAGCGAAGAAGGTTCAGCCCCTCCTCGTACCCGGCGTGATCGTAGAAGTCCGAGATCACGATCGCCACGCCGCGGCGCTTTATCCGCTGCACGAACTCGCGCAGCGACGCCAAGAGGTCGGTCTGGCCGGCGGGCACGAGCTCGGCGAGGAACTCGAACACCTTGAAGATCCGGCCCTTGCCGCGCGCCGAGGGCAGCTGCTCGCGCAGGCCGTCGGCGAAGCTGTACAGGGCGACGCGATCGAGGTTGGACAGGCCGACGTAGGACAGCGCCGCCGCCACCTGCGCCGCGTAGCCGAGCTTGGCCACCCGCCCGTCCGGCCCGGGCGTGAGCAGCGGCTGCCCGGCGGTCGCGCCGAGGCGCATCGAGGTGCTGGTGTCGATGAGCAGGTAGATGTGCAGGTCCTCTTCCTGCTCGAACTGGCGCAGCAGCAGGCGGTTCATGCGCCCGTAGACGGCCCAGTCGAGGTAGCGCAGATCGTCGCCGGCCGCGTAGTCGCGGTGGTCGGCGAACTCGATGCCGGCGCCGGCCCGGCGGGTCCGCCGATCGGCGCGGCTGCGCCCGGCGAAGACCTTCTTGGCGACGATGTGCAGGTACTCCAGCTTCTTCAGGAACTCCTGATCGAAGCCGGCCTGGGTCGCCTTCTGCGAGGACGCCTGGGTGTCCATGCGGGCCTTGGGGTCGCCGCCCGCGGCTAGCGCGCCGCGCCGCCGTCGCCCTGCTCGGGCGTGCGGGCGAGGATGTCGGCGATGACGTCGTCGGGGGAGATCCCCTCGGCCTGGCCCTCGAAGTTGAGGATCAGGCGGTGGCGCAGCGCCGGCCGCGCGACCTCCTTGATGTCGGCGCACGAGACCGCGAACCGCCCGTCGAGCAGCGCCAGCACCTTGGCCCCGAGCAGCAGCGACTGCGCCCCGCGCGGCGAGCAGCCGTAGCGGACAAAGCGCCGCACCAGATCCTTGCGCTCCTTGTCGCCCTTGTCGGGCTTGGCGGCCGCCCGCCGGCCCGCCTCGCTGTCCGGGTTGACCGCCGGGTGGGTCGCCTGCAGCACGCGGATCGCAAAGTCCTGCACGGTGCGCGCCACCGGCACCTGGCGCACCAGCTCGCGCAGCTCCAAAAGGCGCGGCCCGCCGACGACCTTCTCGGCGTGCACGCCCTTGTCCGAGGTCGTGCGGTCGAGGATCGTGTGCAGGGCGGCGCGCGAGGGGAACTCGACCTTGAGCTTGAAGAAGAAGCGGTCGAGCTGCGCCTCGGGCAGCGGGTAGGTGCCCTCCATCTCCAGCGGGTTCTGGGTCGCCAGCACGAAGAACGGCTGCGGCAGCTTGTAGGTCGTCTTGGCGACCGTCACCGTCTGCTCCTGCATCGTCTCCAGCAGCGCCGACTGCGTCTTGGGGGTGGCGCGGTTGATCTCGTCGGCGAGGACGATGTGGGCAAAGATCGGGCCGCGCTGGAACTCGAAGCGCCGCCCGCCGCCGCCCTCGTTCTCGACGAGGACGTTGGTGCCCAGGATGTCGGCCGGCATGAGGTCGGGGGTGAACTGGACGCGCGAGAACGTCAGGTCGATCGCCTCGGCCAGCGTGCGCACGAGCATCGTCTTGCCCAGGCCCGGCACGCCCTCCAGCAGCACGTGGCCGCCCGACAAGAGCGCCACCACCACGCCCTGCACGATCTCCTCGTGGCCGACGATGACCTGGCCGACCTCGGCGCGCAGCCGGCTGACGTCGCGCTTGAAGCCTTCGATAAGCTGCGCCGCCGGCGGACCTTGGCCCGCGGACGCGGCGGCTGACGAGCTGGGTGCTTGCTGCTGGGGCTGGGACATGCCCGCGATCTCCGAGTCAGTGGGTGTGCAGATTGTAACGGCTTGCGCGCATTACTCGCGCGGCTTGATCATCTGAAAGTAACGCTTTACGTAGAAGCGGTAGCCCGGCGGCACCCGCTCCTTGGACATCACCTGCTCGGCGACGCCTGTGTAGTCCTGATAGACCTTGCGGTAGGGCGCCGAGGCGAAGCCGCGCTCGGAGGCGCCCAGGATGGTCTCCGAGCGCGTCGGCCCCGCCCCTTCCTTGCCGGTGACCTTGGTGAGGCGGCGCTTGCCATCGAGCTGCGTCGCGCTGCCGAGCAGGTTCGGATCGTGCTGCTTGCCCGCCCCGTCACCGCCCGGCTGACCGGGGGCGCCCGGGCCCTGCTGGTCGCCCGGCTGCTTACCGCCCAGGCCCGGCAGCAGCACGGTGCCCTCGCCCTCGCCGAGGATCATGATCTGCCCGTCGCCCTTCTGGCCCTCGCCTTCGACCAGGACCTCTTCGCCGCCCTGCCCCTTGCCGCTGGCGCGGTTCTGGAAATCCTTCATTGCCCCGGACTTTCCTTGACCCTGGCCCTGGCCCTGCCCTTGGCCCTGCCCCTGCCCGGGCCCCTTGTCCTGCCCTTGGCCCGGGCCCTGCCCGCCGCCCGGCGCCGAGCGGGCGATCCGCCGCAGCACGGTCTTTATCGCGCCGAGCGCCGTCATCCCCTGGCCGCGCCCCTTCTGCTGCTTCTGCAGCTTGCGGATCTCGTCGGCCATGCGGCTCATGTCCTTGGCCAGCTGCTCCAGCGCCTGGCGCTGCTCGGGCGTCATCTTGGCCAGCTGCTGCTGCAGCTGCTCGGCCGCCCGCTCCAGGTCCTTCTCGAGCTGCTCCAGCTCGCGGCGGGCCTCGTCGCGCTCGCGCTTCTCCTGCTCCAGCTGCTCCAGCTCGCGCTGGTTCTTCTTCAGGCGGCGCTCGGACTCCTGATCGCGGGGGTTGTCCTGCAGCTTCTTTTTAAGGCTGCGCTCCTCGTCGCGCAGCTCCTGCAGCTTGCGGGTCAGCTCCTCGCTCTTGTTCTGGTCCTTCCACTGGTCCTTCTGGCGGGCCGGGTCGTTTGGATCCTCGCGCTTGAGGTTTTTGTCTTTGTTCTGGTCTTTGCTCTGGTCCTGGCTTTGGTCCTGGCTCTTGTCGCGCTTCTGCGAAAGCGAGCGCGCCGCCTGCTCGAACGCCTGCGCCAGCGCCTGCTTGTCCTTGCTGAGCTGACCGCTCTCCGAGCGCGCCAGCGCCTGCTCGGCCAGCTTCTTGAGCTCTTTTTGCGCCCGCTCCAGATCCTCGCGGACGAGCGCCTGGCCGAGCTCCTTGCCGAGCTTTGCCTCCCCGAGCTCGCTGCCCGCCTTGCGCAGCTGCTGCTTGAGGTCCTCCAGCGTCCCGTCCTTGCCCTGCATCAGGCGCTGCTCGAGCTCGGACAGGCGGGCGAACGCCTCCTGCCGGGTCAGCTCGCCGCGCTCGACCTCCTGCAAGAGCTTCTGCATCTCGGCCAGGATCGCCGCGGTCTCGGTGTCGCCCTGCTGCTGCGCCTCGGCGATGAGCTTCTCCAGCTCCTCTTTCTCGGGGGCGAGCAGCTCCGGCTCGACGACCAGCCGCGGCGCCTCGGCGAGGCTCGCCGCCCCCGGCGTCGCCGGCGGGAGCGCGGGTCGCGACCGCGGCCAGCGCACGACCAGCACG
>DAOMZC010000427.1:0-5941 GCA_035437965.1 Pseudomonadota bacterium | reverse complement strand
TATTTAATCAGCCGCCGACGAGATGTAACCACCTTCCTTACCCAGCCGTCGCTCGACCGGCCTGGGAAAGCAAGCGCCGGCCCAGGCGGCACGCCCCACCCCCCCGTCGGCTGCCAAGGCGGGGCCGATCGTTGTCGATGACTCGCTGCAGGTCTACGATGCCAAGCTGCGCATCTACGGCGTCATCGTCCTGTCCCAGCGCCTGGGGGCGGTGCTGCAGCTTACCTGCGGGGCTGATCTGTGTAAGAGCGAAGAGGAAGCGGTGCGCCTCACGACCCGCATTCTCGGCCGGCTGTAGCGCCGCTTGCCTTTATTAGGGTGGTACACGTCATGTTGCAATCTCGCCTGGATTCCTGCGCTCGGGCCGATGCTCGGGCGGGCTCGGGGCGTCGGCCGTGGGCGCGCGGCGTCTTGGGACTGGCCGCCGGGGCACTGCTTGCCGTCTCGGCCGCACCCAGCCCGGCGGCGGCCTATGATGCGACCACTACGCTTGCCGGGCTGACCGAGCAGGCGGCGCTCGGCTCGCGCCTGCACCTGCGGCTGATGGATCGCATGGGCTACTCGCTCGGCCTGTTCGAGCCGCTGCGGCTCGACCTGAGCGCGCTGAGTCCAGAGCGGGCGCGCAGCCTGCACATCCGCCTGCAGGCTCTGGACGACGGCCAGGGCTACGCCCCCGAGCAGCTCGCCCGCCAGCCCGGCCAGAGCCACCCGGCTCGACGCCAGCACGCGCTCGGCTGGCTGGCCGCCGGCACCGTCATCGAGCAGGTGCCGGCGTCCCGCCAGCGTCACCACTTCTTCGAGCCGCGCACCCGCCGCGGCCTGTTCCGGCCGCCCGGCCAGACCGCCACCGCCGCGGCGGCGCAGGCGGTGCGCGATGGCATGTCGAGCACCCGGCAGCTCCTGGCGGGCGCCGCCGTCGACGGCACCGGCACTCCCGCCCCGGACTGGATCGAGTCCCCGGCCAACGAGCTGAACGTCACCGCGTTCTTTGGCGCCTACGAGCGCGCCGTCCTCGAAAAGACGCCCGCCGCCCGCGAGAGCGCCCTCGCCGAGGCGCTGCTCGCCGCCGGGGCGATCGCCGGCGTGCTGGAGCAGCTGGGCGATCCGGCGCACGTGCGCAACGACCTGTCCGATGTAATCGACGGCAGCTACCAGCGCTACGTCGCCGAGCGCTACGGCCGCGGCGGCGTCCCCGTCCCCGGCAGCCTGCCCGAAGCGGCGCTGTTCCCAAGGCGCCTGCGCGACCTGTTTACCGCCGATAGCGGCCTCGGGCTGGCCGATCGCACGGCGCGCCGCTTCTTCTCCGCCGGCTCGCTGCCGGGCGCCGAGCTCGGGGACATCCCGCCGCTGGCCGGCAAGCCGCCGCTCCCCAGCCCGCCGTTCGTCGACGAGCGCGGGCAGCCGCTGGCCGAGATCGTCGCCCCGCCCGGGTGGCCGACCGCCGCCTCTGGGCACCTGGCGACCCCCCAGCTCAAGCACCTGGCGGCGTGGGAGCGCCGCACCTCCGCCGAGATCGACCCGCGCACCGGTGAGCCGGTGCAGGACGTGCGCTTCTCCCTCGACGAGGCCTGCTACGCCGACTACGCCGCGGCGCTGCTGCCCGAGATCGGCCGCTACGCCCAGCTCGCCCTCGACTACCTCTTCCGCGGCGAGCTGAAGCTGACGCTGACCACCACCCCCGAGAGCCGATCGCTGGTGGTCCAGGTGGCCGAGACCGCGCTCGGCAGCGGGACGCTGACCCTGCTCGGCGACAAGCCCGAGGGCCTGCGCCAGCTCCTCCGCACCCAGCCGACCGTGCCGACGCGCCCCGGCTCGACGCTGTGGACGGTGCAGCTCAGCGAGCGCGACACCAAGGACCTCCGCCGCCTGGTGGTCCTGTTCCGCGGCCGCGATCGCCACAACGAGCCGCTCATCACCTCGGCGCAGGTGCTGCTGCCCACGCGCGAGCGGGCCCCGGCGTCAAGCCCCGACTCGCCAGCCGAGTCCAAGCCCGGCACCGAGTCCGAGCCGACCCCCGCCACGTCGTCCGACTAAATTAGCAGCCGCGCAGGGCGAGCAGGCTCAGCGCCAGCGCCACCGTCGGTGCGGCCACCATCGCTACCTGCAGCCCGGTCTTGCGCAGGGCGGCGGTGTGCAGCTCGCGCTGGACCGCGAGGTACAGCTTCTGGGTCTCGCGCAGGAGCAGCTGGGCGGGGGCGGGGCCGCGGTCGATGCGGCTCTCTACAAGGCTCCCCGGGCGCCCGCGCACCATGGCGCGCAGGATGAGCATCATCAGCTCGTCGCGCAATAGCGGCTCGGGGATGGCGTTGCGGCGGCCCAGGTAGTACTTGTCGCGGCGCAGCGCCGAGGGCAAAAGCTCCCGCTGCTGATCCTGCTGCAGCAGGTTCACGAGCGAGCCCAGGTGATCGACCTCTTCGTTCTTGCCGGTGAGCAGGTAGTAAAAAAGCGCCCCCACCGCGTAGATGTCGTGCGGCTCGCCCAGGCGCCGCACCAGCTCGAACTGCTGACCGGGGGTGCGCGGCCCCGGCTCGCCGCGGTAGTAGGCGAGCGGGGCGCCCGAGGCGGGGTCGGGCTCGACGCGCAGGATCTCCAGGTCGTGGTCGTGGCGGACGTCGCTGGTGTCGGCCAACAGGTCGCCGGGCAGCACCGACAGGTACGAGGCGTGCAGGCCGCGCGGCACGCGGAAGCACGACTCGGCCAGCCGGAACTCCAGCGGCTCGTTGATGCGCTCTTTGCGCCGCCGCGCCTCGGGCGAGGTGTAGGGCATCTTGATCGCCGAGGCGACCACGTCCTGCTCCTCGTACCAGCTGCGCGACAGCTCGTCCTTGTCGGCGAGTCCGAAGTCGATGACCTTGAGCGAGAAGCGCGGGAAGCCGGCCAGCGAGGTCAAAAGCTCGCGCGGGGTCCGGTTGCGCTCGCCCCGCCAGTCGCTGATGCCGCCGTCGTCGCCGGTGTAGTCGATCATCACGTTGTCGGGCGCCAGGTCCTTGTGGATGATCCGCTTCTCGCCGTGCAGCCAGGCCACCGCCTCGGCGAGCTGCACCATCAGGTACAGCTTCTCCAAAAGCGACACCTTCTGCGCCAGCACCTCGTCGGCGTCGGGGCGCAGCGCCGCGGTCACCGCGTGCAGGGCCCCGCTGTCGCGCGGCGCCCGGGCGTACAGGGCCTGCGCCCCGATCTTCTGCAGCTCCTCGGCGCGCAGGATGCCGAACTCGATGAGCCCGTGCTCGACGAGCTCCATCACCACGACCTCGCGGTCGACGAAGTTTATCAGCGTCCCCCGGCTCGCGCGCGCCCCCTGGCAGCAGGTCTTGGCGGGGGGCTTGAGCAGCTCGGCCGCCTTCTGCTGCGCGTCCTCGCCCGACAGCTCGTAGCCGCAGCGCGAGCAGTGGAGCAGCGGGTAGTCGTGGCCCATGCGCTCCAGCCGCCCGAGCGGCTGCCCGCAGCCCTTGGGACACAGCGGGTGGTAGAGCACGCCGCAGCCGCACATCGCCAGCGGCGACAGGTGGACGATGTCGAGGGTGCGGATGACGTTGACCGAGGCGACGGTGGTGAGCTCCTTGAGCAGGTCGATCTCCTGCTTGAACAGCCGCTCGTCGGCGAGCGTGGCGTAGTCGTGCAGGATCTTGATCGCCACCGGCCGGATGTTGCGGCGGGTGCTGCGCTGCCAGGCCTTGTAGACCTTGGCAAACTTTCCGCTGCCGAGCTGCACCGGCACGCTGTGGCTGTCGCTGCCGGTCGCCACCGTCTTGGCCAGGAGCTCGTAGCTGACGTTGGACTGCACCGACAGGGACTGCGACAGTCGGGCGCTGATGGGGGCGGTCATTGGGCGTCTTTAACTGCGCGGGCAGCCGGGGGGCGCGCTGGAATGGCTACTTTACATGATCCGGGCTGAACTTTTCCGCAGTCGTGTTCAGGGCCGCCGCAGAAACCGCGGGCGCGGGCGCGGGCGCAGGATCCGGGGCGTGGGCGTGGTCGCGGTCACCGTCGCGGGCACGGTCGCAGGCACGGTCGCAGGCACGGTCGCAGGCACGGTCAAAGATCGCCGGGACGTGCCGCAGGTGATGGGCCAGCTCGAAGCAGGCCTTCAGCTCGGCGGGCGCGATGCGGCCGGCGATCACGGGGTCGGCGGCGAGGCGCTCGGCGAAGCTCGCCGCGGCCGGGTCGGCCAGCGCGGCGAGGGCGTGGCGCTGGACGAGCTCGTATGACTCCTGGCGCAGGAGGCCGCTCTGCACGAGCTTGAGCATCACCTTCTCGGAGGCGTGCAGGCCGCCGCCAAGGGCCAGGTTCTGCGCCATGCGGCCTGTTTTCACCACCAGCCCGCGCACCAGCCGGCCCGCCCGCTGCACCATGTAGTCGGCCAGGGTCGTCAGGTCGGGCGCGATCACCCGCTCGACCGACGAGTGCGAGATGTCGCGCTCGTGCCACAGGGCGATGTTCTCGAGCGCCGCCTGGGCCTGGGCGCGACAGAGCCGCGACAGGCCGCACAGGTTCTCGGCCGAGATCGGGTTCTTCTTGTGCGGCATCGCCGAGCTGCCCTTCTGCCCGCTGGCGAACGACTCTTCGACCTCCCCCACCTCGGTGCGCTGCAGGTGGCGCAGGTTTATCGCCAGGCGCTCGATCGCCGCCGCCAGCAGCGCCAGCGCCAGGAACAGCGCGGCGTGCCGATCGCGCGCCACCACCTGGGTCGCCACCGTCTCCACGCCCAGGCCCAGCGCCGCCAGCGCCTGCGCCTCGACCGCCGGCGACATGCTGCCGCTGCCGTAGACGCCGACCGCCCCGGCAAGCTTGCCGACGGCAATCTCGGCACGGGCGCTTTTGAGCCGCGCCGCGGCGCGCTGGAGCTCGGCGTAGGCCGACAGGAAGAACAGGCCGGCGGTGACCGGCTCGGCGTGGATGCCGTGCGAGCGGCCGATCATCGGGGTGTCGGCGTGCGCCTCGGCCTGGGCGCGCAGCGCCGGCAGCAGCCCGTCGTGCAGGCCGCCCAGGATGAGGTCGGTGGCGTCGCGCAGCTGCAGGGCCAGCGCGGTGTCCAGGATGTCCGACGAGGTCAGCCCGAAGTGGAGGAAGCGCGCCTCGGGCCCCAGGCGCTCCTCGACGTGGGCCAGGAACGCCAGCACGTCGTGCTGGGTGCGCTGCTCGAGCTCGGCGATGCGCTCGCTGGACAGCGGGCCGCTGCGCTGCGCCGCCTCGCGCAGCCGCGCCGTGGTGCCGGGGGGGATGGGGCTATCGGGAGCGGCTTCGAGGGCGGCGCAGGCCCCGAGCTCGATCTGGAGGAACAGCGCGAGCCGGTGGGCGTCGCTCCACAGCGCCGCCAGCTCTGGTCTTGTGTAGCGCGGAATCATGCCCGCGTCCTACCACAGGCGGACCCCGGGTGTCCTGTGCCGCCCGCTGGGCCGCCGCTCCGCCGCGCTGCCGTTGTTGCGGTTTTTGCTGTTCGGGCCGTCCGGGGCAGCTACTTCAGGCTGCGCGAGGACTTGCCCTGCAGGGCGGCGATGCGGCTGTCGGCGTCCTTGAACCGCCCGTTGGGCTTGAGCGCCTGCTGGTAGAAGTGGATGGCCTCACCAACGTCGCCCAGCTGCTCGTACGAGCGCCCGAGCTGGTAGTGCAGCTCCCCCAGGTCGGGGTCGCTGATGCCGGGCATGTGGACGCCTTCCTTGAATGCCTCGATCGCCTCTTTGAGCTGGTTCTGGTCGCGGTAGCACAGGCCCAGCATCAGCGCCGCGCGCGCCGACCGCTTCTGGTCGGCCAGGGCCTTCTGGAACTCGGTCACCGCCTGCCCATACTGGCCGCGGTTGCGGTACGAGACGCCCAGGCGGAACGCCCCCGAGGCGTCCGCCGCGGCCGCGGTCTTCTCGGTGGCGCTCGGCGGCGGCAGGCTCCGCCCCGAGGCCGAGACCGGGCCGGGCAGGCTGGCGCCCGACGGCGACGGCAGGCTCCG
>DAOMZC010000426.1:0-5958 GCA_035437965.1 Pseudomonadota bacterium | reverse complement strand
GCAGCGCCTCGCCGCCGTGCAGCACCACCGGGGCGCGCTCGCCTTTGCCGGGGGCCTGGCGGAAGCGGCGGTCGGCACCGTCCAGGCGCTCGTCGACGATCCGGCTCGTCGGGTAGGCGATGCCGAGCTGACCGACGAAGCGGAACATCCGCTGCCGCAGCGTCCGGCTCTGCATCACCTTGCCGGCCAGCGGCACCAGCAGGTTGCGCGCGCCGATGAGCAGCCGGTTGCGCGTCGTCCCCACCGAGAACATCCGATCCGTGGTCCGCAGCAGCGCCTGACCGACCGGCCAGCGCTCGTCGTTATAGCTGTCGAGCAGGGACTCGGGCGCCTCGCCGCGCAGCACGAGCGCGAGCTTCCAGGCGAGGTTGGCGGCGTCCTGGATGCCGGTGTTCATGCCCTGGC
Organism: Pseudomonadota bacterium; assembly: GCA_035437965.1. Lineage (GTDB taxonomy): Bacteria > Myxococcota_A > Polyangia > Palsa-1104 > JAEUJZ01 > CALFML01. The sequence goes on along the minus strand of DAOMZC010000426.1, from coordinate 5,553 downwards.
CGCCCGCCGGGCTGTGGATGTGCGCGGCGTCGCCGGCGACAAAGCCGCGGCCGGCGCTGTAGCGCTCGACCGCCCGATGGTGCAGGCGGAAGCGCGCCAGCCAGCGCGGGCAGGACAGCGTCAGCGGCACCGGGCTGCGCGCCGCGGCGAGCGCCTGCAGCTCCTCCAGCGTCGGCTCCCCGGCATCGGCCTTGGGCGCGCCGGCGCGCGCGGCGATGATCCGGTAGGCGCGCTCGCCCTTCATCGGGAAGACCACGAACACGCCGTCATCGCCCAGGCTGATGGTCAGCTGCTGGTGGCCGATCGGCCAGTCGATGTCCACGTCGGCGAGCACGAAGTCCTGCTCGTACGCCTCGCCCTCGAACTTCAGGCCCAGACCCTTGCGCACGGCGCTGTGCGCGCCATCGCAGCCTATAAGATAAGCGGCCTGCACGGTCTCTTTCCGTCCGTCGCCGTGCTGGAGCTGCGCCGTCACCTTGCCGGCGTCGCTTTTGAACGACACGAGCTCCAGCGGTCGCTCGACCTGGACCCCGTGCTCGGTGAGGTAGCGCTCAAGGACCCGCTCGGTCTCGACCTGGGAGACGAACAAGAGGAACGGGTAGGCGGTGTCGGTGAGGCCGGTGTCGCTGATGTCCAGCTCGACGACGCGCCGGTGGTTCAGGTAGACCGCCACCTGCGGCGTCGGCTGCCCCTCGGCGATCAGCGCCTCGGTGAGCCCCATCTGGTCCAGGAGCTCGAGCGTCCGCGGCTGCACCACCAGCGCCCGCGAGTGCGGCGAGCGCACCGCGGCCTTGTCGATGATGCGGCAGCGGATGCCCCGCGCCACCAGCTGCCCCGCCAGCATGAGACCCGTCGGTCCGGCGCCGCTTATAAGGACCTGCGGAGCCTTGTCGCTCTGTGGATTCATGGTCGACCTAGTCCTCGCCCAATTCTAACCCACCCGAGGCCAAGCGCGACCGCTGCCAGAAGCCGGCACCAAAATACCAGTACCAAAATAAAAGAGCCGATGAGGTCATCACCGGCTCTTCTCATTCAGGTACTGCTCTGTTCAGCTGTGGGCGTTGCTGGACTTGAACCAGCGACTTCAACCGTGTGAGGATTGCACTCTACCGCTGAGTTAAACGCCCATTTTGGGATATCCCGCATGCGGGATACTTGCCCGAGTATCATGGCCAGCGCGGCCGCAGCAACAAAAAAATTCGGTCGGCTGCTTGACTGGCCCGAGGTTGCCCGAGGTTGCTTAGACCGACTTCTGCACGCTGCCGGTGCGCAGGCAGCGGGTGCAGACGCGGATCCGCTGGACGGTGCTGCCGACCTTGGCGCGCACGCGCTGCAGGTTCGGGCGCTGCACCTTCTTGCTCTTGATGTTCGAGTGGCTCACCTTGTTACCGACGAGCCGTCCTTTGTCACAGATTTCGCAGCGGTTTGCCATGGTCGTGTCTTCTTGGCTGAGGTTCAGCGGTTCTAAAGGTTCAGATGAAGCGGGCGGCAGGTGGCTCGCGCGCTGCGGGCGGCAAAATGGGCAGCCGCGCGCGCAGGTCCGCAGTTTGTAGCATGGGCCAACTGCGCGCGGCAAAGGAAAAATCGGGGCTGGCGCCCGCGATGGCCAAGGAGGCGCGCTGGCGCGAGCTTGCGCGAGATTGAGAGATTGCTACACCTTGGGCAAAACCAGATAATTTCCAAGACTCGCGGATGCGTCCAACCAGGCTCACTTCAGGAAACATCTTCGCCGCGGCCAGCCGCAGAGGGACAAGAGCGTGAACGACGAGCAGATGAGAGCACGGCGGGCCGCGCCGGGCGGGCCGCGGCCGCGGCGACCGCAAGAGGCCGAGCGGCGCTGGCGAGGTGCGGGGCGGCTATGTCTTGGCCTTGGGGCGGCGCTCGCGGTGGCCGTCAGCGCCGGCAGCGGCTGCCAGAACCGCGCCGGCATGAGCTGCCAGCAGCAGAGCGACTGCAACTCGGGCCTGCTCTGCAACAAGCCCCCCGCCGCGGGACCGCAGAGCTACGGAATCTGCGAGCCGGGACTTCGTGGGATCGGCGAGATCTGCGTCCGCTCGCTGGAGTGCGACCCGGGCCTTGTGTGCTCGACCGAGCTCGGGCAGCCCGCGGACGACGGCTGGCACGGCGTCTGTCAGCCGGCGGCGGTGGATGCGGCAAGCCGCGACCTCAGCCAGGCGCCGGATCTGCGCGCGCCGGCGGACCTTGTGGCCTTTGACGGCGGCGCTGATCAGTAAGCATCTGCGCAGAGTCTGCGGAGCGCCTGCAGAGCGTCTGCGAAGAGTCTGCGGAGCGTCTACGCAGCGCCTACGCAGCGCTTACGAGCGTCCACGGAGCACCTACGGAGCGCCCATGAAGCGTCTGGGGAGCGCCAGCGGTGCGGCGGGCGGGCGATGACCGGGCAGCCGGCGGGCGTGGCCGCGTCCACTTCAGCCGGCACCGGCGCCGCTGCCGCCGGCTGCCGATCGCTCGCCGAGCTGGAGGCGCTCATCCCGCACTGCACCGCCTGCCCGCGGCTGCGCACCTACTGTCAGCAGGTCGCCGCCGAGAAGGTCAAGCGCTTCGCCGACTGGACCTACTGGGGGCGCCCGGTGCCCGGCTTCGGCGACCCCGCGGCGCCTATCCTCATCGTCGGGCTGGCCCCGGCGGCGCACGGGGCCAACCGCACCGGCCGGATGTTCACCGGCGACCGCAGCGGCGATTTCCTCTATGCGGCGCTGCACCGGGCGGGCCTGGCGTCGCAGCCGACCTCGACCCGGCGCGACGACGGCCTCCGCCTGACCGGGGTCTACATCGCCGCCTCCGGCCGCTGCGCTCCCCCGGCCAACCTGCCGACCCCCGAGGAGCTGGCCGCCTGCCGTCCCTACCTGCAGCGCGAGCTTGAGCTGCTGCCCCGGGTGCGGGTCATCCTCGCGCTCGGCGGCCTGGCCCATGAAAGCGTGCTGCGCGCCGTCGCGGCGCTCGATCCCGGCTGGTCGGCGACGGCGCCGCGCGCCCGCCGCAAGTTCGCGCACGGGGCGGCCTACTCGCTAGACGGCTGGCTGGGCAAGCCGCGGCTGCAGCTCCTTGACTGCTACCATGTATCCCAACAGAACACCTTCACCGGCCGGCTGACTCCGGCGATGATTGACGAGGTCATTAGGCAAGCTCAAGCGCTTTAGACATTGTAAACTTGGTGTCTGAGCTTACATCTTGAGTGAGCGCGACCCTCTCACGCGGCGCGTCTTTCTGACCCACGCGGCGCGGCTGGTACTGACGCTAGGGGCCACTCCGCTCCTCGGGGCGGCGACCGCGCTGCGGGGGCAGACCCCGTACTCCAGCGGCCTGTGGCTGGCCGGCGACCAACACATCCACACCAAGTACAGCATCGACGGGCGCTACGAGGTGGTCGAGCAGGTCGACGGCGCCGCCCGCAGCGGGCTCGATTTCTGCGTAATCACCGACCACGGGGGGCCCAAGCACGACAAGGTCGTCTTGCAGAAGTCCTACCCGGAGCTCCTCGCGGCGCGCAAGCGCTACCCGAACCTCATCATCTTTCAGGGCCTGGAGTGGAACATCCCGGCCGCCGAGCACGGCAGCGTCATCCTCCCGCCCACCGACGACGAGGCCGAGATCGTCGCCGACTTCGAGGCGCGCTTCGACGCCCGCAACCTGACCCGGCCGAGCGGCGAGCTCGACGCGATCCAGGGGGTCAAGTACCTGCAGTCGCTGCGCGAGCGGCCGCTGTTCCTCGCCAACCACCCGGCGCGGCGCGGCTTCGACAGCCCGCACGAGCTGCGCAACTGGGCCGACGCCGGCCCCGACGTCATGCGCGGCTTCGAGGGCGCGCCCGGCCACGGCGCCGCCACCTTCGTCGGCGAGCTGCGCGGCCACTACATCGAGAAGCCGGGGCCGACCTCGTTTCCCGGCTACCCGCTCGACTCGTACCGCACCTTCGGCGGCTACGACTATTACGTGGCGCAGGTCGGCGGCCTGTGGGACAGCCTGCTCGGCGAAGGGCGGGCCTTTTACATCACCGCCAACTCCGACTCCCACCGCAACTTCGGCGATCGGATCGCGGTCGACCGCACGACCTACGCGACGCTCGGCTACGTGAAGGCGACCGGCGTGACCGAGCCGACAATCCCCGGCCAGCCGCGGCGCGACACCGACTACGCGCCCGGACTTTACTGCCAGACCCGGGTCTACGCGGCGCGGCGCGAGCCGCTGGCGGTGATGGCGGCGATGCGCACCGGCAACATGTATACGGTGCTCGGCGGCATGATCGACGGCCTGCAGCTGTGGGCGCACGACGGCGAGCAGGCGGCCCCGATGGGCAGCACGCTGCTGGTGCCGCGGCGCGGCGGCACCGTCGAGGTGGTGTTCACGATCGAGCTCGCCCAGCGGGCCAACGCCGGCGGCTACCTGCCGGTGCTGCATCACGTTGATCTTATCGCCGGCCAGATCCGTGGCCGGGTGGCGGACCGCGACGTCCTCGGCAACCCCACGACAAAAGTCGTCGCGCGGCTCCGCCCGGGCGACGGCGAGCGCCGCGGCACCGCCATTACCTTCCGCTACCGCTTCACCAACGTCCAGGACAGCTTCTACGTGCGCATCCGCGGCACCAACACCGAGGTCATGGAGCCGCAGCTCGACCCGCCCGGCATCGATCCGTGGACCGACCTGTGGTTTTACTCCAACCCCATCATGGTGCGGCTCCCGTAGGCGCGCGCCGCGCTTGTCGGTGGTCAGGCAGGCGCGCTACCTTGCCCTTCACCCGCCATGAGCCAGGAGCCGCGCCCCGCCCGCCGTCCCGTCGCCGACCCGTTATCTGATCGGGCCGCCGCGCGCGCTACCGAGCGGACCCTGGAGCGCGCGGCACCACCGGCCGTCAGCACGACGGTGGCGGAGCACCAGCCGCCGGCGCCGCCCGCTACCCTGCCCGAAGACGCGAGCCGCAGGGGCCCGGCGCGCGCCGCCGACGATCCGAGCGCGACGACGCTCCTGTGGTCGCCGCGTGCGGCCTCGCGGCCGGGCTATCACCTGGGGCGCTGCATCGGCGCCGGCGGGTTTGCCGAGGTCTTCGCGGCCGAGCTCCTGCGACCGCCGCTGCCGCCGCAGCGCGTGGCGCTCAAGCGCCTGCTGCCCGGCCTGCGCGGCGATCCCAGCCGCAAGCGCCAGCTGCGGCGCGAGGCCGAGATCGCGGCCCGGCTGTCCCATGACAACATCATCAAGGTCTTCGAGCTCCTGGACCTCGGCGACGAGCTGGCGATCGCCATGGAGCTCGTCGACGGCCTCCAGGGCAGCCGCCTGCTGCAGCGCCTTGCCCGGCGCGGCCGCAGCCTGCGCCTGCCGGCGGTCGCCTACATCATGCACGGCCTCTTCGCGGCGCTCGACTACCTGGAGACGCGCTCGCCGCTCCTCGACAAGGCGCCCGGCGGCGGTCGCCCGCTCGGCTCCGGGCGGCCGCTGGTGCACGCCGACATCAGCCTGGAGAACCTGATGCTCACCGTCACCGGCGGGGTCAAGCTGATCGACTTCGGGCTCGCCGGCGAGGATCGCTCGCTGCCGCGCCCG
>DAOMZC010000425.1:0-5964 GCA_035437965.1 Pseudomonadota bacterium | reverse complement strand
GGTGCAGCGATGAACGCTGGCGGTGCAGCGATGAACGCTGGCGGTGCAGCGATGAGAGCCTGAGGTGCAGCGATGAACGCTGGCGATGCATCAATGAACGCCCGCGGTGCTTCGTTGAGAGCTGGCGATGCAGCGTTGAGAGCCAGGGGTGCTTCGTTAAGCCGCTGAGATCCCTGCTACAGCCCTTTTGGGGGTTTGATGCCGTGCTTGGCGAACACTTGCCGTGCAATGGCGGCCTGTTGCTCCGGGCTCAGCTCTGGCTCGCCGGCCGCGAAGCTTGGCAGCGCGGCGATGAATTCTTGGGTATGGCCCTCTGTGTAGATCCACATCAGCGCCTTGGCCGCCAGCTCCACCGCCTTATACTCACTCGCCGCCTCGGGGTACTGCTTCGCTACTAGCTCCAGCGTCGCGCAAGCCGCATCAAGGTCTACCGGGGATGGGTTCACTGTCTGTTCTCCTGTGACTCAGCGGGCCAGCTGCTGTTGCGCCCAGGGCACAAGTACGATCCCGGCCCCGTCCGTAGCAACTATGAACACGCCGACTCCAATTACCACGATGGCGCTACCGACCACTTGCGGGTGCTTATAGAGCCAGGCAGCGGCCGCCCCCATATCGGCGAATGTCTGCTCGGTTGCGCCCGCCGCCAGGCAGGCCATGTATTCAGCAAGGCAGAGCGTGGCGCAGTAGGCCGTGTGACGCGAGCCGCCAAAGGGGATCGGCCAGCGGGGCTTGGCCTGCTTGCACTTCTGGAAGCACTCGTGATGCTCGGCGTCGCAGTCGCGGCCGATCGTGTTGTGAAAGCCGAAGATGGCCCGTGGAAACACCCAGATAGTGACCGGGCCCGCCTCTGCCGGGTAGGCAGCAAGCGGGATCGGCGCCTGGTTGTCGTCCGCTTGTTCGGCTGCAGCAGGTGAAGCCGCTATCGATGTAGCGCGGGAAGCAGCGCAGTGGCTGCCCGCCAAGGCCAACAAAAGTAGGAGCCAGAAACAACAGTCTCCCTGTCGCCGCTTGCCCATCTTTATGGGCAACGTAGCAAGGTGAGCGAAGCTGTCAACCAGGCTTCAACGCCAGTACCAAGCGTCCTCTCGCCGCCGAGCTGTCCCTCCAGGGCTGGGCTCGACCGAGGGAATTGGTTGGGCTTTTGGCGTAGGCCCGGTCGGGCATGGCTGAGTTTGGTGAGGGAAGGGGCCTGGCGGAGGGCGTAAGGGCAGCGCGCAATTTACGCGCTTGAGTGAGAGCTCGGCCTTGGACTACGTTCCCGGTCACAAAACGGGTCCATTAGCGATCGCGTGCGGAGGTCCACATGTTCGGTTCTCCTCGGTTCAGTCGGCCACGGGCGGTGTTTCACCGGGTGGCGTCTTTACTCGGGCTCACATTCATCGTTGCCTGCGGGGGTAGCGGCGGCGGCAGCGGCTGCGGCGCGGGCGGCATGGGCAAGATCAAGGGCGGCTTCCCGGTCGACAAGCGGGTGGAGAACGCCATCTCCCTGCGCGTCACCAAGCCGGCGTTCGACTTCCTGGAGCAGAACGCCAAGCCGGTGGTCGACAAGCTCCTGCCGCCCGACGGGATTCCCGTGCCCTCGGGGTGCACCGGCGACACCCAGATCTGCTGCGGCCAGACCTGCAAGGTCCTGTTCGACTTCCAGAACCTGAAGTTCGATCCCACGCCGCCCAAGACCCTGAAGCTGACCCTGCGCGCCAAGCTCAAGACCAGCGAGGACTTCAACATCAAGGCCAAGGTGGTCATCACCGCCAACTGCAAGCTCGCCCTGGACACCACCAAGAGCGGCAAGCAGGACATCGGCATCACCATGGCGGTCAACGCCACCTCGGACCCCGCGACCAAGCTGACCTCGCTGGCTTTCGACCCGAGCGCCGTCGACATCCTGGACCTCGACAGCGGCGACATCTCGATCAAGGGCGATCTTGTCTGCGACACCATCAACCTGCTCAAGGGGTTCTTCATCAACACCCTGAAGGACCAGCTCAAGAAGCAGCTGGCGGGGCCGCTCGATACGCTGTTCTGCCAGAGCTGCACCACCAAGGATGACTGCAGCTCGCTGGCCAACCAGGGCTGCGCGGCGTCCAAGTGCACGCGCGACGGCGCCTGCCTGCAGCAGCTGGGTCTCGAGGGACAGATCGACCTCAGCACGCTGACCGGCAAGCCCGCCGGCACCGGGGCGGGTCTGGAGTTCTACGCGGTCGCCGGCGGCTACTCGGCGGTCGAGACGGCGCCGGCGCTGGGGCTGTCGCTCGGCATGCTCGGCGGCGGTGTCAGCTCGCTGCGGAGCAGCTGCGCCCCGGTGCGCCCGGCGCCCACCGGGCCGGCGCCGACCAAGACGGCCGCCTACTCGGGCAACACCACCCCCAAGGGTGACCCCTACCACGTCGGCGCCGGCATCTCCAAGCTGGAGCTCGACAGCCTGGGCCACGCCTTCTACGAGTCGGGGGCGCTGTGCCTGACCATCGGCACCGAGCAGGTGGACGCCCTGTCGTCGGGCCTGTTGTCGGCGCTGGTGCCGTCGCTCAATGACCTGACGCGGGGGCAGAACTCGGCGGTCCAGATGGTCATCCGGCCGCAGCAGCCGCCGACGTTCACGCTGGGCAAGGGGACCTTCAAGGTCGACGGCATGGGCAAGCGGATCATCGACGACCCGCTCTTGCACCTGCGGATCAAGGACCTGGCGATCGACTTCTACGTGTTCATCGACGAGCGCTACGTGCGCTTCATGCGCCAGACCGCCGACATCGACCTGCCGCTGAGCCTGGACATCGACGGCATGAACCAGATCCTGCCGATGATCGGGGAGCTCGACTCGGCGTTTGGCAACGTGCGGGTGACCGACAGCAGCCTGCTCAAGGAGTCGCCGACCATGCTGGCGCGGCTGTTCCCGAGCCTCTTGCCGGCGCTGTCGGGGTCGCTCGGCTCGGCGCTCAAGCCCATCCAGCTGCCGAACTTCAGCGGCCTTGTGCTCACGCCGGTGCAGATCACCTCGACGCCGGACACCGCGGGGACGCTGAGCTTCCTCGGGCTGTTCCTGAAGCTGGCGGTGCCGCCGGCGCCGATCCTCGGTGAGGAGCCGCTGTGGAGCGGGCCGGTCGAGGCCGCGGCGCCGGTCGTCCTTTCGCCGCGCACCCGGCTGGAGCTCGTCTCGGTCGAGGTTCCGACCCAGGCCGAGATGGCGGTCACCGCCAGCGAGCCGAAGAACCCGCGCGTTACGCTGGCGCTGTCGGCCGACAACCCCGAGGGCGGGCGCGTCGAGTGGCAGTATCGCCTGGACAACGGGCTGTGGCACACCTTCGACGACCGGCGGCAGCTGGTGATTTCCGAGGCGGGGCTGCGGCTGCCGGGTAGCCACTCGGTCGAGGTGCGCGGGCGCATCGCCGATACGCCGGTCACCACCGAGCGGACCCCGGCGCGCGTCGAGTTCGTGATCACCCCGGCGGCGCTGGCCGCGGCGGGGGGCGAGACGGCGCTGGCTCCGGTGGCCCGGCACGACGACGGCTCGGCGGACCACCTGGACAAGGGCTGCAGCCAGAGCCGCGGTCGCGCCGGAGTGCCGGGGACGCTGGTGTTTACGGGGCTCGCGCTGCTCGCGCTTTTGGCGCGGCGGCGGGGCACGCTGCGCCAGCTGGTGCGGCTGGTGCCGGTGCTCGGCGGGCTTTTGGTGCTCGGCGGCGGCTGCAAGGACGACCCGCCGGTGACCGACAACCCGCCGCTCACCCCGGACATGGCGGAGATCGTCGGCTCGGGCATGCCCAAGCCGGAGCTGTCGGCGACCGATGAGATCGGCCGCTACCAGAGCGCGGTGGTAAACGGCGGCAAGCTGTACATCGCCGCCTACGACTCGACTTTCGGCGACCTGGCGTTTACCACCATCACCGACCCGCAGCAGAAGCCGGTGTGGTACCCGGTGGACGGGCTGCCGGGCGGCGATCCGCAGGCCACCGATGGCAAGGCGACGCGCAGCGGCTACGTCGAGCCGGGCGATGACGTCGGGCGCTTCACCTCGCTGGCGTTCACCAGCCAGGGGAATCCGGTGGTCGCCTACCAGGACGTGACCAACAACGCGGTGAAGCTGGCGCTGCGCGAAGGCGACAAGTGGAGCGTGAGCTCTGTCAGCGACAGCAAGGAGGGCGCGGGTCAGGGCGCCTACACCCAGCTCGTCCTCACCGGGGATGTGCCGACGGTGGCCTACATGGTCGCCGGGGTGGTGAACGGGATGGGCGTCGCCAGCGCGCAGCTCGTCGTCGCGACCGCCAAGTCGGCCAAGCCGAGCGGGCCGGGCGACTGGACTAAGCGCGTGGTCGAGCAGGTCGGGGTGCCGTGCGCGGGGCTGTGCGCGACCGGTCAGGCGTGCGTGTACGTCGACCCGGCGGTCAAGGACAAGAACGCCACCGTGTGCAAGACCCTGGACAAGACCTGCTCGCCGAGCTGCAAGTCGACCATGGCCTGCCAGGCCGCCAAGTGCGTGGACGCGCTGGGCGCTCCGGCGGTGGGCCTCGGCGCCGGCACGGGGCTGTTCGCGCGGCTGGTCAGCGACAAGAGCGGGCCGCAGCTCTTGTTCTACAACCGCACCACCGGGGCCCTGCGGCTGGCCAGCGGCACCGACTGGAAGGTCGTGACCGTGGCCGGCGGCGACGGCAAGAGCGACCTCGGGCGCTACATCGGCGGCGCCCTGGGGGATGACGGCACGCTGCACATCGCCTACAGCAGCGCCGACGGCAAGCTGTACTACCAGAGCGCCAAGGCGGGCGTCGTCAAGCCGGCCGAGCTCGTCGATGACGGCATGCGCACAGTGGCCATGACCGCGGAGATGCACTCGGTCGGGGCCGGCGCCGTGCTGTACCTGGACGGCGGCAAGCCGGTCATCGCCTATCAGGACAGCACCAGCGCGACCCTGGAGCTGGCGCGGCGCGACGCGGCGTGGACCCACAAGACGGTGGCGGGCGGCATGAACACGAGCCGCGGCTTCTACCCGCAGGCGGCGCAGCTCGGCGGCGCGTGGTGGCTGCTGGACGTGGCCTACGATCGCGCCGCGGACGCCTTTACCTCGGTGCGCTTCTCCAAGCCGTAGGCCGCAGCCCGGCGGGGACGTGAAGGGGGGGGCTCGTCCCCCCGCAGTCGCTTCCCGCAGACTCCTCCCTCTTACTCTTCCGCAGACTCTTCCCTCACATTCTTCCCAGGCCGGGCCCGGGCCTGGGGCCGGCTTCTCTGCACCTGCAGCGGCCGGCGCCGCCGCGACCGCGCTATCGGGACTGCAGAGCCCCCGCGCGGACCTCCAGCGCCTGGTAATCGAGGTGCACGCGCTTGGGTACGCCGCGCACGAGCGACACCTTGACCTCGAACGGCGTGGAGGTGCCGGCGGGCAGAAAGCGCTGCGCGGTGAAGCGCGAGTCCAGGCCGGCGAGGTGCTCCTGGGCGTCGTACAAAAGGGCGATGACCTGCACGAACTGGGCCTCGGCGGGGCCGCGGTTGTGGACGGTGCCGGTGACGCGGTAGCCGGCGTAGCGGTCGCGCCCGAGCTGGATGTCGGCGAGCTCCAGCTGCGGGCGGTGGTGGGGGAACAGCTCCCGCTTGGGCGCGACCCGCGCGGTCATCGTGGCGTAGGGCGGGGCCTTGGTGAAAAGGACCTTGATCGGTGTGGTCTCGCCGGCGGGCAGGTGGTGGCGGCTGGTGAAGCCGGTGACGGTGGCGAGCTTCTGGCCATCGCTGCTCCACAGGGTGAGCTCGGCGCGCGGCAGGTCGATGGTCGCCTCGCCGGTGTTGTGGTAAAGGCCGATGAAGTACAGGTTGCCGATCGAGTCGGGCAGGGGGGTGAGGTCGGTGACCTCGGCGGCGACCGTCGGGTCGGGCGCGGGCGGCGCGGTGACCGGCGGCGGCGCGCGAGTGGACGGCGCGGCGAGGTTCGCCGGCGGCGCGAGGTTCTCCGGCGGCAGGGGCGTGATCTTCGGTGCGAAGAAC
>DAOMZC010000424.1:0-5996 GCA_035437965.1 Pseudomonadota bacterium | reverse complement strand
CGCGGCATCCCACCGGCCCTGCCCCTGCGCAGCGGGCTTCTCGTGCGCCTGCTGGCGACGCCGCCGGCGCAGGCCCAGGGACCGCGGGAGCGCCTTCAGCGAGTGGCCGGGACGTTCGCGGTCGCGCCGCGCCTCCGCTCCCAGGTGCGCGGCCGGCGCGTGCTGCTGGTCGATGATGTCGTCACCACGGGCGCCACAGTGAGCGCCTGCGCGCAGGCCCTACACGCAGCCGGCGCCGCGCACGTCGAGGCCGTGGCGCTGCTGCGGGCCGCTCCCTAGCACCGCCGGCAACGGCCCGAACTGGGGGTGGGCAAGAACGGGCTTACCTTTATACTAAAAGGAATAACTTCTGACATGAGAGTACCAATGAAAACCTGGCAACGACTGCTGTGCGCGGGAACAGTATTTTCGGCCGTAGCGGCAAGCCATTGCGATAGTCCGAAATTTTCCGGCAACGCGGATCTCGGCGGCGGCGGCAAGAACGACCTGGCCACTGGTGGCGGCGGCAACCCCGACCTCGCCGGCGGCGGCGGCAACCCCGACTTCGCCACCGCCAATAACCCCGACCTGGCGATGCCGTCGCTCGCCCTGACGATGGTGAGCCCGGCGCTGGGTCCGTCCACCGGCGGGACACTGCTGACCCTCACCGGCACCGGCTTCGCCAGCGGCGTAACCGTAGCCATCGGCGGCTTTGCCGCGGCCATCACCCAGATCACGCCGACCCAGCTGATGGTCACTCTGCCGGCCGCGCCGCTCACCAAGGGGCAGGTGCCGGTCATCGTGCGCAAGCAGGATGGCACGATGGTGAACCGGGCCGACCTGTTTGCCTATTACTACGGCACCGTGAAGTTCAGCACCGCGGTCGCGATTCCGGTGGGCAGCAACCCCTACTCGGTGGCCATCGGAGACCTCAACAACAACAACAAGCAGGACCTGGTGGTCGCCAACTACTTCGACAACACGGTCGGCGTGCTGCTCGGCAACGGCGACGGCACCTTCGGCGCCATGGGCACCCAGACCTCCGGCCTGCGGCCGCGCGGGGTGGCGCTGGCAGACTTCAACAAGGACGGTTACCTGGACGCGGTCGCGGTCAACTACAGCTCGCAGAGCATCAGCGTCTTTTTGAACGACAAGACCGGCGTGCTCGGGCCGCGCACCGACACCGCGACTGCCAGCATGACCGGCCTTACCACCAACCCGGTGGCGATCGATGCCAAGGTGGCGACCAATAGCACCTACCCCGACGTGGTGACTGCCAACAGCGCGAGCGATGACGCGAGCGTGTTTTTGAGCAAGGCGGGCGGCGGACTCAACTCGGCGCAGAGCCGCGTCGCCAGCCGCGCCCCGAGCGCGGTGACGCTGGCCGATGTCAACGCCGACACCTACCTGGACCTCGTCATCGCCAACCAGATCAACGGAAGCTGTACGGTCTACCTGGGCGATGGCAAGGGCGGCTTCACGTTCAAGGGGACCTACTCGGCGGGGCTGATGCCGGCGGCGGTGGCGGCGACCGACTTTAGCGGTGACGGCAAGGTGGATCTGCTGGTGAGCCTGGCGATGGACAACCGGGTCGCCCTGCTGACCGGCAACGGCGATGGCACGTTCAATATGCCGGTCTCCTACAGCGCCGGGATGCAGCCCGCCGGCCTTGCTCTGGGCGACTTCAACGGCGACAACCGGCCGGACATCGCGACGGCGCTGAACGTGGACGGGACGGTGGCGGTCCTGCTCAACGTCAACGGTGTTCCGGGGGCGCCGATGGTGCTCGCCGCGGGCAGCGGGCCGCAGGGCATCGCGGTCGGCGATCTGGACGGCGATGGCCGGCCCGATATCGCGGTGGCGAACTCGGGGGGGAGCACGCTCTCGCTATTTTTGAACAAGTCGCAGTAGCTCGCTAAACTCTCGCCGATTCCGACCAGCGCGGCGGAGCGTCCGCCGCCTGTTCCCAGCCAGCCTGTTTCCCATGAACCAGGGCGAGCCCGTGGGCAGCCCCAAAGGAGTCTTCCGATGAAGCTTCTCATCCTTGCCGCCGGCTATGCGACCCGCCTTCGGCCGCTCACCGACAACCAGGCCAAGCCGCTGCTCCCCGTCGCCGGGCGGCCGATGATCGACCATGTGATTGAGAAGCTGGTCGGCAAGCTGCCTTCTGGCGCGGGCTCGATCATTGATGAGATCCACGTGGTCACCAACAACAAGTTCACTCCCCACTTCACCAAGTGGGCGCAGGAGCACGGCGGCACCTACGCCGGCCGGCCGCTGCGCGTGTGGAACGACGGCACCCTGACCAACGAGGATCGCCTGGGCGCGATCGGTGACATCAAGTTCGTCCTCGATCAGACCAAGCTCGATGACGACCTGATCATCGTCGCCGGCGACAACCTGTTCAGCGACGACCTGAGCGAGTACGTCAAGGTTGCTCGCGACAAGGGCATCCTGGTCGGCGTCTACGACGTCAAGGATCTGCAGGAGATCCGCAAGTACAATAACCTCGGCCTCGACGCGAGCGGCCGCATCACCTTCTTCGAAGAGAAGCCCCAGGAGCCCAAGAGTACGATCACCGCGATCGCGCTCTATCACTATCCGCGCACCGCCCTGCCGCTTATCCGCCAGTACATCGCCGAAGGGAATAACCCCGACCAGCCGGGGCGGCTCGTGCAGTGGCTGTACCCGCGGGTGCCCTGCTACACCTACGAGATCAAAGGGCAGTGGCTGGACATCGGCAGCAAGGAGACCTACGAGGAGGCGCAGCACCTGTTCAGGCCGTAGCGCGGCCGCTCGCCGCTCGCCGCCGAGCTCGTGGCTCAGTCGGGGCGGGCGGCGGCGCGGGGCGGGAACCAGATCCAGCCGTCTTCCTGAAAGACCGGATCCGCGGGGAGCTGCCAGCCCTTGGTCGCCCACAGGAACGCGGTGAAGGCGCAGATGAGGGCGTCGAACTGGTGGTCGCTCTGCAGGGCGAACTCGCGCCACTGGCCGGGGCCGAAGCGCAGCTCGGCGACTCCGCCCAGGGCGGCGAGCTCGGACAGGACCCGCTCGCGGATCGCCAGGGCGTGTCCGGACCGCTTGTAGTGGCGCGCCACCTGCGACGCGGTGAGCCGCGACCGCGCCGTACCGTCCAGGGAAATCGGGCGCCCGTTGCCATCGCGATAGCCGATGCCGAGCGGCTTTGCGCCCGCGACCCCGCGCCCGGCTGCCGCCCCAGGAGCTCGTCCGCCCGGCGCGGTCCCGGCCGGCTCGGGGTCGGGGAACAGCTGGGTGAGCGTCGCCTTGGGGTAGACCTCAAGCAGGTTGTGGTTGAGCACGAACGCCCCGCTGAGCGCCCGCCGCAAGTAGGCCATGCGCGCGGTCAGCGGCCCCATCCCCTGCCCCAGCGTCTCGCGCGGCATGATGCCGTGATCCTCGTGGAGGACGACCTCGGTGGCGCGCTGGGTGTAGGGCGTGTACTTGGGCTTGCCCTGCTGGTCGGCCGCGGCGTTGCGGGCGCGGAACCAACGCACCGTCGCGACCTCGCATGAGGCCAGGCCCGGGCAGACCGGCAGCTGGCAGCGGACGCACGCGGTAAGCGTCAGCGGCGCGTCCATGGCCACCACCGCCTCGCCGCGGTGACCGAGCAGGTACTCGACGAGGCGCTCATCATACAAGGGACACGGCCCGCTGCCGGCCCGGCCGCCCGCGCCGCTGCCGCCAGCCCCGCCAGCCCCGCCAGCCCTGCCAGATCGATTGCCGCCGCAGTCTTCGACGATGAGCGCGCCCCCGGGACCAGCGCCCGCAGCGCCCGCGGCCCCTGCAGCGCCCGCGGCTCCTGCAGCGCCCGCGGCTCCTGCAGACAAGCTGCCCGCGGAAGCCGCGGCCGGCGGGTCCCAGCGCAGCCGGGTGAGCGCCGTGGTCTTGCCCTTGCCCCCTCCCAGGTCGACGCCGATAAATATGCGGAACGGCCTTGTCATTGCGCGCTGGTCAGTCTCTGTCTACATGGACTGGTCTTGACCATGACTGCTGGCGGGTAAGTTCGTCAAGCGCCGTGGTAGCATGGCCTTGAGGGTCTTTATTCACAGCCACTACGAATAGGATCACTACTATGCGTACATTGTTTGATAAGCGTCGGCGCCGCCATATCGCGACTGTCGCGCTCGGCGCCCTTGCGGCGGCGGCGCTCGGGGTGGGTGCGGTCGGCTGCGGGCTGATTTCTTCCAACATCTTTGACATCACCATCGGCCTGAGCTCGCAGACCTACGGGCATGATTTCGGCACGACCTCGGGCAAGGTGCCCAGGATCGCCTGCCCGGCGACCCCGGATCCGTGCGGCGCCCTGGCCGGCCAGGTCCCCGGCGCCAGTAACGGCCGCTGTGACGACGCCCTCAAGGTCTGCGCGGCCGACGTGAGCGTGGTCCTGCCCTCGACGGTGAACCTGAGCATGGACTCGTCGTTCGCGAGCAGCGTCGGCAGCAAGGCGGTGCGGTTTGTCCACACCATCGACCTTGCCTACGGCGTGAACATGAACAGCACGACGTTCGACATCCCGCCGCTGCAGCTTTACATCGGGCCCTCGGGGGCGAAGCAGCCGACGGATCAGGGGGTGGTCGCACTCGGCACCCTGCAGGCGATACCGCGCGGCACGCTCATCCCCGCCGGCTCGCAGCACGTCACCATCCTGGAGGGCACGGCGGCGCACGACAAGTTCGCCTACTACGTGCAAAACCCGATGGTCCCGTTCGTGCTGATGGTCGCCACCAAGACCACGGTGCGCGGCGACGACCCGATCCCGGCGGGTAAGATCCAGCTGGTCATCAAGCCGTCCATCACCGTCGGGCTGCCGCAGTAGGGCGGCGATCCGTCGGCGGTCAATCGACGATCCGGCGACTATCAGGCGGCGGGAGCCGCGTACAGGTCCAGCGCCGGATCGTTGTGCAGAAGGGCGTAGGCGCCGCGGATCTGGGCCAGGCCGATCCTGACGAGGAACGCGCTGTTGCGGCCGTAGCTCTTGGCGCCGAGGATGAAGAAGCGCGGCTCGGGGTTTTTGAGGGTCTCGGGGCCGGGGCGGGGCTGCGCCAGGCAGTCGCCGCTGGCGCCGAGCAGCGTCGCCGCCAGGCTCATCGGGCCGAGGCTGGCGTAGCACTCGTGGACCTGCAGCTCGCGGTACAGGTCGCGCTCGGGGCCGTAGCCGGTGAGGCCGACGACCTCGTCGAAGAGCTCCTCGGTGCTGGCGCCGCGGTCGTCCTGCAGGCGGACGCGCAGGCGGTGGCCTTCGGCGGTGATGCTGTCGACGCTGGTCGCCGGCCGGTAGGACAGCGGTCCGCCGGCGGCGGCGCGCTCGGCGACCTGGTTGGCGGCCTGGTGCAGGCGGGCTCGCACCGGCAGCGGATCGTCGGGGATCGGCTGATAGGGCAGCGGCAGGCGACGGCGCACCGCCCACACGACCTGGGTCGCCGGCTGCGCCGCGCCGAGCTCGGCCAGCGCCACCGCCGCGGTCGCCGCCGACAGCCCGCCACCAACGAGGAGCACGCGGCGGCGAGCAAATCGCGCGCGGTCCTTGCCGAGCACGTCGGGGACATGGCGGATGAGGCGATCGCCCAGCCAGCGCTCACCCGGGGCGGGGATGCCGCCGGCGCCGATCGCGCTGGGCGTGCCGTAGGTGCCCGTGCAGTCGAGCACGACGTCGGCGTACTCCAGGTGCTCGCCCGTGGCGTCCTCGACCAGCAGGCGGAACTGGTGGTCGCCGCGCGCCGCCTTGCCGATAAGCTCGCCCTTGCGCAGGCCGCGCTTGCCCACCGCCACCACCCGGGTGTGCTGCCGGATGCGCCCGGCGAGCAGCGGATCCTGACTGAGCGGCACCAGGTAGCGCGCCGCATACTGCGCCCCCGTCAGAGCCTCCGCCGCCTCCGGCCCGCCGCCCGGCACATCGCGGCCGGCCTTGTGGAGCCGCGCCGCGCCGAGCGGCGAGACGTTCAGCGGCCACGGCGAGAACATCCCGACGTGCCCCCACGAGCGGACCGCCGCCGCGA
>DAOMZC010000423.1:0-6014 GCA_035437965.1 Pseudomonadota bacterium | reverse complement strand
CTCCTGTACGCCGGCAAGCTGCAGGCGATGCCGGCGGCGTACCGCACCGATGACGGACGCTTCGAGGTCATCCGCCCGCTCATCGAGTGCGCGGAGGCGGATCTGGCGGCGCACGCGGCGCACGCCGGCTATCCCATCCTGCCGTGCAACCTGTGCGGCTCGCAGGATGGACTCAAGCGCAAGCAGGTGGCGGAGCTCGTCGCCAAGCTGGAGGAGACGATTCCCGATGTGCGCGCGGTGATGCTGCACGCCCTGCAGAACGTCCGGCCGAGCCACCTGCTTGATCCCGAGGTCGCGCAGGCGTGGGCGCAGCGCCCGCCGCAAGTGCGACCGCAGCACCGGGTCGTGCTGGGACCCGGCAAGCAGCTACCGGTGATTGACTGACGAGGGAAGGTTCAGAAGAGCGAGCCCGATCGGGCTGGGCAGAAAACAGAGTCGGCGCAGCGGCGCAAAGGTGCGGGCAGGGAGGCCGCCCGCTGGGCCCGGGAGCGCCGCTACGCCCGGCTAGGCCGACGGCGGCAGCGAGTACGTCGACCGGCTCTGGCCGGGGATGCGGTTGCGGAGGAGCTGACCGCGCTTGACCAGGTTGGTCAGGTTGTTCTCGGCCTTGCCGCGCCGACCTTCGGACTCCCAGTGGCGACGGATTTCTTCGGTCGTCGGGCAGCCGAGCTTGCGGACGAAACGGATGATCAGCTCATCTCCGGTAATCTCGAACTTGCCGCGCACCCGCTTGGTCGCCTTCTTGGCCCCCCGCGTCCCGGCCTTGCCGCCTTTCTTCCGGGCGCCCGGACCCCGGGTTGCCTTGGCTCCTTTTTCAGACGGAGCCGCGCCCGCCTTGCGCTTCTTGCGGCCGGCGACCTTCCCGCTGGCCGTGGCTTCGGCCGTAGCTCCGGCGCGGCGCTTTCCTGCTCCGCGGCCGGTCTGCTGCAGCAGCCTTTCGATGCCAAACTGGCGGAAGGTAGACTCGATCTCATCCAGGGCGGCGACGTGCTGCTTGCGGATCACAGTGAGCCGCTTGATCAGCCCCGTCAG
Organism: Pseudomonadota bacterium; assembly: GCA_035437965.1. GTDB lineage: Bacteria > Myxococcota_A > Polyangia > Palsa-1104 > JAEUJZ01 > CALFML01. Next base: position 4,982 of record DAOMZC010000423.1, on the reverse strand, counting down.
TTCGTTTGATGTACTCCGTTTCTTCATGTCCGGTCCTCTTCCTAAATATTACCCATAATAGGGTCCGACGAGATTCGAACCGTACACAAGCCGGAAGGCGCGCACAAGCGAAATGCCACAACTCCTTTTTTGGAGCTTTGCAGGCAAGTAATCGGAAGTAGTTTTGGAAGCGGCTTGGAAGCGGCTTGGGGGTTTGAGGGTTTGAGGGTTTGAGGGTTTGCGGGCCAAGTTTGGCTAAGTTCTTGTTCTTGCTGAAGTTATGGCTGGGTTCGCTTAGTATAGTGGCCTTGTCTACGCCCAGGGTTTTCGCCCCCGCGACTGAACAAAAACTGGGAACTGGGAACTGGAGCCCGCCATGTCGCTGCGAACGAACCTCCGTTCTGTTTCTACCACTGCCACCGCCGCCGCCGCCGCCTTGCTCGTCTCAAGCTGCTGGCTCAGCTGCGGACCGCTGCACAGCTTCATCGATGATCCGACCCAGATGGAGGACGGCGGCACCGGGGGCGACACCGACATGTCGACGCCGCCCGGGCGTCCGTGCGCGGTCGACAACCCCTGTCCCCAGGACCGTATCTGCTACCAGAACCGCTGCGTCCCCGACCTTGGGACCTGCTGCCGCGATGACGACTGCGAGAACGACTCGCACTGCACGGTCAAAGACGGCAGCGGCGCAAGCTGCGGCATCTGCATCGCCTACAAGGACGGCGAGGCGGACCCCATGTGCCTGGGCAACGGCTTTTCGGCCACCGCGTTCAAGCCGCCGGTCGATCACTGCCACTGGCCGCCGGCCGGCACCACGCCCGCGGCGAGCGATGTGGTGATGACGCCGCTGGTCATCGACCTCGACGGCGACGGCCTTCCCGAGATCGTCTTTGCGCCGCAGAACAACAGCGGTCCCGAGCGCCTGGTCGCCATCCGCAGCAAGGACTGCTCGGCCATCTATGATGTCGATGCCAACCTCCAGGGCTTCTCGCAGCTCGCGGCCGGGGACCTCGACGGCGACCACAAGCCGGAGATCGTCGGCCTGCTCAGTAACGGAGTCGCCGGCGGCGGACACACGGTCGCGCTGTTCAACGGTCTGACCGGCGCCAAGCTCGCCCAGAGTCGCGACGGCTTCCAGATGATAGGAGCCGGCTTTGACTGCTCCGGTCCGGCGATCGCGGATCTCGACGGCGATGGGAAGCCCGAGATCATCGTCGGCGGGCTGGCGCTGCGCTGGAACAAGGCAACGGCAAGCCTGGACACCCTGTGGAACAAGGCGGTGTCGGCCTCGACCTGGGGCACGGTGAGCCTGGTAAATGATCTGGACGGCGATGGCAGCCCCGAGATCATCACCGGCAACCGCATCCTCAACGGCCAGAGCGGCGCCGATCAGACGCCCTCGGTGATGGCCGGTCTCAGCGACGGCGGGTACCCGGCGATCGGGGACTTCAACCGCGACGGCTCGCCGGACATCGTGCTCGTGCAGTCGCAGAAGGGGAACCAGCATGTGGCGGTCATCGATGTGAAGAACAACCGCTACCTCATGAACCCGACCGCCATCCCCGGCGGCTGGGGCGGACCGCCGACCGTGGCCGACTTCGACGGCGACGGCACCCCGGACTTTGGCACCGCCGGTCCCAGCAACTACTATGTCTTCTCCCTGGACTGCCTGCAGACTCCCAAGCCGGCCAAGTGCCGCGGGTCGCTGGCCGGGGTCCTGTGGCAGTCGGTGACCAAGGATGTCTCTTCCGGCGGCACCGCGTCTTCGGTGTTCGACTTCAACGGCGACGGCCGCGCCGAGGTGGTGTACCGCGACGAGTGCTGGCTGCGGGTCTACAACGGACCGGACGGCAAGACCGTCTTTGCCCGGCCGATCACCTCGGGCACCGCGCTGGAGATGCCGGTGGTCGCCGATGTCGACAACGACGGCCACGCGGATCTGGTGGTGCCCAGCGACTCGATCCAGGCCGCCGGCTACTGCATGGATCAGAACCCCGAGCGCGACACCGGCACCCCCCACACCGGAGTCTCCCAGGGCATCTTCATCCTCAAAGACCCGATGAACCGCTGGATGCCGTCGCGGCCGATGTGGAACCAGCACACCTACCACATCACCAACATCAGCGACGACACGAGCATCCCGGCCAAGGAGCCGCCGAACTGGACCCGCTACAACAACTACCGCCAGAACGTGCAGGGCTCGATAAGCTTCACCGTGCCCCAGCCCGACGCGACCAGCCGCGGCACCAACATCCCGGATCAGACCGCCGACTGTCGCAAGCAGTGGGACCTGTACGCCCAGATCTGCAACCGCGGCGCTGATGCCATCGCCACCATGGTGCCCGGGACCTTCTATCTAGAGGACCCGCGCAAGGAGCTGAAGCCCGTGTGCACCGGCTACACAGTCGCGCCGATCCAGCCCGGGACCTGCCAGAACATCAGCTGCAGCTGGACCGCGCCGCCCGCCGCGCCGGTCGACATGTGGTTCCGCGCCGACGATGACGGCAAGGGCGGCCGGCCGCAGACGCAGTGCAAGAAGGAAAACGACCTGGCCTTCCTCCCCGCCGTCACCTGCCAGCACGGCCCCGGGTAGCCATCAGGAAGTTCAGCGCCTCCTCTTCATCCAGAAATACACACCCCGGATCATCGCCGCGCTCGCGCGCCATGCGCTGGACCTGCAGCCGGCCGGTGGCGGTCTGCACCACCCGCGCGGTCACCGAGAAGTTGGCGCGCAGGCGGGCCAGGTAGGGCCTTATCGCCGCCTCATAGCGCGAGGCGTTGTTCCCCGCGACCCGCCGCAGATCGAGCAGCGCCGGCCGGCCGGCGTACTTCTGCACCGCCCGCAGGAGGAGCTCAAGGCCGGCGATGGCCTCGTCGGGTCCCGCCATCTGCAGCGCCGTGCGGCGGATGATGACGAGGTCGCGCTCGGCATCGTATTCGACGTGGTAGTACTCGCTCGACAGCAGAATCGGCATGGGCAGGCACCCCCGCGCCCGCTCCGACCAATATTACGCCAGTTTGGCCCCTCGGGGCGGGGCGGCGCTACAGCGGGATGTTGCCGTGCTTTTTCGGGGGGTTCTGCTGCCGCTTGTTGCGCAGCATGCGCAGCGCCGCGATGAGCTTGCCGCGGGTCTTCATCGGCCGGATCACCTCGTCGATGTATCCGAGCGCCGCGGCGGCGTAGGGGTTGGCGAACTTCTCGCGGTACTCGGCGACGTAGGCGGTGCGCGCCGCGGCGGGGTCCGGGGCCTTGGCGAGCTCGTCGCGGTAGATGATGTTGACCGCTCCCTCGGGCCCCATCACCGCGATCTCGGCCGTCGGGTAGGCGAAGTTGATGTCGGCGCGCACGTTCTTGGACGCCATCACGTCGTAGGCCCCGCCGTACGCCTTGCGGGTGATCACGGTGACCTTGGGGACGGTCGCCTCGACGTAGGCGTAAAGCAGCTTGGCCCCGTGGCGGATGATGCCGCCGTGCTCTTGATCCTTGCCGGGAAGGAAGCCGGGCACGTCGACCAGGGTGATGAGCGGGATGTTGAAGCAGTCGCAGAAGCGGACAAAGCGCGCCCCCTTGACCGAGGCGTTGATGTCCAGCACCCCCGCCAGCACCGCCGGCTGGTTGGCGACGATTCCCACCGTGCGGCCGTCCAGGCGCGCGAACCCGGTGACCAGGTTCAGCGCCTGCTCCGGCTGCGTCTCGAGGAAGCGGCCGTCGTCGACGATGCGGTGGATGAGCTCCTTGATGTCGTACGAGCGGGTCGGCTCGGTCGGCACCAGGGTGTCGAGCGCCGGGTCCTCGCGATCGATCGGGTCCTTGGTCGCCACCACCGGCGGATCTTCGGCGTTGTTCTGCGGCAGGTAGGACAGGAGCTCACGCAGCGTCACCAGGGCCGCCTTCTCGTCGGCGCAGCGCAGGTGGGCGACCCCCGACTTGGCGGCGTGGGTGCGCGCTCCGCCGAGGTCCTCCTTGCTCACCTTTTCGTGCGTCACCGCCTGGACCACGTCGGGCCCGGTGATGAACATGTAGCTCGTCTTGTCGACCATCAGGACAAAGTCGGTGATCGCCGGCGAGTACACCGCGCCGCCGGCGCACGGCCCGAGGATCACCGACAGCTGCGGCACCACCCCCGAGGCCAGGACGTTGCGGGTGAAGATATCGGCGTAGCCGGCCAGCGACTCGACTCCCTCCTGGATGCGCGCTCCGCCCGAGTCGTTGAGGCCCACCACCGGCGCGCCGACGCGCATCGCCAGGTCCATGACCTTGCAGATCTTCTGCGCGTAGGCCCCCGACAGCGAGCCGCCAAACACCGTGAAGTCCTGCGCGAACAGGAACACCTGGCGCCCGCCGACCTGGCCGTAGCCGGTGACGACGCCGTCGCCGAGGATCTTCTGCTCGGCCATGCCGAAGTCGGTGCAGCGGTGGGTGACGAACTTGTCGAGCTCGACGAACGAGCCGCGATCACACAAAAGATCGATGCGCTCGCGGGCGGTGAGCTTGCCGGCGTCGTGCTGCTTGCTGACGCGCGCCGCGCCGCCGCCGAGGAGCGCCTCGGCCTCCTTGTCCTGCAGCATCTGGACGGGGGTTTTGGGGGTCGCGGCCCCGGCAGAAGTTGAAGTTGAAGTTGAAGTTGAACTTGAACTGGCGCTTGCAGGAACGGTCGAGTTTTTGTCAGCTGTGCTCATGGCGGAGCCAAGGTACACAAAAAACCGCGGCGCTGTCACCTGCGCAGCAAGGGTTCTTCCCGCCGCCTCAATTAAGGGTATAGTTTGGGTGAGGCTTGATTCCGCTTGGATCTGCGACGCAGACCGAGACGGTAAGGAGTAACGCCATGGGTTACGGTCCCGGTTCCGGAAGTGGCAGCGGAGCGCGCGCTGTCAGAGGCAGCAAGGTCACGCACCTTGCACTGCGTCACATGAAGGATCAAGGCGAGCGGATCGCCATGGTCACTGCCTACGACGCCAGCTTCGCCGCGCTGACCGACCGGGCCGGGGTGGACCTCGTG
>DAOMZC010000422.1:0-6019 GCA_035437965.1 Pseudomonadota bacterium | reverse complement strand
CGCAGCTCGGCGAGGCGACCGTGCCGAGCCAGCAGGTCTTCCCAAGCTCCGCCGAGCCGCCCGGCGACTCCGCGACCGGCGCGGCGGTGGTCACGCTGCTGATGGCCGAGTGGGCGCTGGCCGAGCTCTTGCGCGACTGCGGCGTGGTCCCCGATGCGCTGATGGGCTGCAGCACGGGCGAGTTCGCGGCGCTCTGTCAGGGCGGGGCCATCGATGCGGTGGCGGCGCTGCCGGTGTTCTTTCAGCTCAGCCTGGGGGTCGCGCGCGGGCTGCCGGCGGAGCAGCTGGCGGGGCTGCAGTCGGTGCTGGTCACGACGGCCGCGCAGTCGGTGCAGCCGCTGCTCGCCGGGGCGCCGGGGGCGCTGTACGTGAGCGCCGATCTGGGTCCAGACTGCGCGCTGCTCGTCGGCGAGCGGGCCGCAGTAAAGTGGCTGGTGGCGCAGCTGGAGTCGCGCGGGACCGCCGCCCACCTGCTCCCGAGCGGCATTCCCTATCACACCCCGCTCGTGAGCAGCTCGATGGGGAGCGGCGCCGCGGCGATGAGCGCGCTGACCGTCCGCGCCCCCCGCCTGCCCATCTGGTCCTGCGCGACCGCCCGCCCCTACGGAGCCGAGCCGGCGGGAATCCTCGACGATGCCACCGCGCTGTTCGGGCGCACCATCGCCCTGCGCGACACCATCGAGGCGATGTACAGCGCAGGAGTCCGTACGTTCATCGAGGTCGGTCCGGGCGATGGCCTCTGCCGGCGCGTCGACGCGATCCTCCGCGGTCGTCCGCACGTGAGCCTGGCGAGCAACGTCCAGCAGCGGACGGGCACCGCTCAGCTCTTGCACCTGCTGGCGGCGCTGCACGCGCTCGGCCACCCCACCGATCTGACTCCGCTGTTCCGTCACCGCCTGCGCTTGCCTGAAGGAGCGCGCGCGACTCCCCCTGCCCCGGACCCCGTTTATACGCCGGCGCTTGCGCGACCACCGCAGCTTGAACGAGTGGGAAGCGCGCTCCCTGCGCTGACGCTCGATCTGCCGTGCTCCGAGCGCTGGTTCTGTCTGTGGATTGATAGGAGGGAGCTCCGCCCGATCGGGAGCGAGCTCGCGCTCGACTCGAGCGACGGACCGACAGAGGATTCGCGCGGCCCGCTCCCTGCCGGGCTGGCGTCGCCCCTCTGCCAGCTGGCCGCCCGGCGTGCCGTGCAGGAGCTGGTGCGGCGGCTCCTCCACCGCCACGTCGAGCTGTCCGCGATCGCGCTGCGCTGCGGTCCTGCTGGCGAGCTGCGCGCCACCGGCGATTTCATCGGCCTGCTCGGCGGCGAGCCGACCATCGCCGCTGCCGACTGTGGCGACGCGGCGGTAGCCCTGGTTGCGGCCCCAGAGCTCGCCGCGCGCATCGGTGTCGAGATCACCCGAACGCAGGCGCTGCCGCATAAGGACGCGCCGACCGCCCTGTGCCGGGCGCTATCGGACGACCCGCGGCTCACCACGGCCGCGGTGCATGTCGCCGCCGTGGATCCATTCACCGGCTGGATCAACCTGCAAGCGCCTGGCTATCACACGGCGCTGCACGCCCGCGCCTTCCGCGTTCGCAACCACTTCATTACTCTCGCGGTGGTGCCGCGCAGCGCGGCGTGAGCGGCAGCGGGTCTACATCGTCGCGACGGTGAACGTGTCCAGGCGGTCGAGCGTCTGGTTGAGCGCGCCGCGCTCGATGAACGGCCGGTCCTTGACCTCGCACTGGAACCCGTCGTCGACGTAGTCCTGGGTACCGAGCGGCGTGGTGACGCGTAAGGTGAGCATCGAGGCATCGGCGATGCAGCCGCCGTCTGGCGACACGACCCTCAGATTTTCCAGCAGCGGCACCAGATTTTTGAACTCGGTCTCACTCAGGCTGCGGCTGCCGGTGGTCTCCATATAGGCGCTCTTGCCATCGCCGACGCAGCGGACCCAGTCCAGCTTGCGGGTCGCCACCGTCAGGGTGAACTTCTTGGCCCCGACCAGACACTGGGAACCCGGCGGCGGCTGCGGCGTGAAGCCGCCGCCCAGGTTCTGCACCACCAGCAGGTTGACCGATGAGTTCCAGACGCTCTTGCCGCTGTCGGTCACCGGCGGCTGGTTCAGCCCTCCGTCGCAGCCAAGCCCAAGAACCAGCCCCAAGACGACAGCGGAACACGAACTTAGTCTCTTCATAATCGCTACCTCCGGCGAGCAGACTAAGCAATCGCTATGCCGTTTTGAAGCAAAAGCTGCTCCTTGTCTGGTGCCTTATCTGGTGCCTTATCTGGTGCCTTATCTGGTGGTTGGTTGGGAAGTTCAGGTAACATCCGCCGCCACACCTCCTGGTCGCGAGCAAAGGTTCCCGATGATGAAGCCGGCAACGCTGTTCAAGCTGCTCCCCACCCTGGCGTTTCCCGTCGCCATCGCCTGTCAGACCGCCGGCCCGGCCGACTCCGCCGATGCCGGCGTGGGGCCGCAGAGCACCGTGACAGGACTATCCCTTATGTCCGAGCTGGCGGGGCTGTGGGCGGGTCCCGCGACGACGACGCCGCTCGGTCCGATTCCGATCATGAACATGGACCTCCGGCCCGCCAGCCCGAGTCACCTGTTCGGACGCGTCGACCTGGACGGTGACAACAACCTGCGCTTCGACCTCGCCATCGCGGCCCCGGAGCAGTCGCCGGTCCTGGTCTTCCGCAACGGCGGCTACTTCCTGGGCATCCTGCGCGACTCGCGCACCCGGCTCATCGAGTACAAAAAGGAAGGACCGAGCTACAGATTCTGCGGCCTGACGCTCGGCTGCGACTACCTCGACGCGCGCTTCAGCTTCACCGATGCGAGCCACCTGACGCTGGACGTGAAGGTCCGCGGCCAGCAGCACATCCTGTGGACGCCAGAGCGCAAGGAGACCCGCGCGCTCCCCAAGCCCTTCCCGCAGGATGAGACTCCGCAGGGAAGCGGCGACGGGCCCTTCCCTGCCCTGCCCCGGCTCCTTGCCACCGTGACCTGGGACAAGCCGCTGCCCAGCGCGGCCGATGTGCTGATGATCCTGTCGACGACCAGCTGCAGCTACCTCACCCCCCAGAACCTCGGCTGCACGGTCAGCCGCAGCCTGTTCGGACACGCGCCGGTGGGAGCCACGAGCGTCAGCCTGACCTTCGATCAGATCCACGCCGGTTCCTACAAGACGACGGCAATCCTTGACCGTCACGGAACATTGAAGCAGCGCCTGTTCCCGCAGTCCGGTGACGGCATCACGGTTCCCAACCAGGGCGTCGAAGTCGCCGCCAGCGGTGACAGCACCGCCACGATTCCCATCCTGCTGACCGTTCCCTGAGCGCGACTGCTGAACCGACTCTGTAAAAAGCGGAAAGCAGAGGGCACGGACAGCCGCGCTGCCGCGCCCCCTGCGCTTCTACCAGTCTCCGCACGGCGCCGGAGGAGCGCGCGGGCGACCACGCACTCCGTCCCCGGTCCTTGCTTACAGAGCGAGCTCGCGCTCCGCATCCGCCAGCGCGTAACGGGCCATCGCCAGGTTCGAGCGATTGCGGTCAAGCGCCAGATAGAAGAACACCGCGGGGCGCGACTTGAGCGGGCGAATCAGGTGATACTGCTTGCCGAGCGTGATCAGGATGTCCTCGATGTCGTCGCGCAGGCCCAGGGCCTTCATCGCCTTGCGCTTGCTGCGCACCACTTCCGCGTTGCTCGCCGCCGCCAGCTCCATGTTCAGCACGCCGGCGCCGCCGACGAAGCCCAGACACATTCCGCTATCGCTATCGGCCAGCGCCGCGCCGACAAATCCTTCGGTCCCCTCGAGCTTCAGCAGGTTCTCTTTGATATTGTTCGAGCTGAGTGCCATTTCCTTCTCCTTGGTCATTTGGGCCGCGTGCGGATCGGCCGGGTCTGCGTCGTTCCAGATGATGTCGACATCGTCTACCAGAGCCGCCTCGGCTGCGCTGTCGGCGACTGCGGTGTCCGAACTCATCGCGGTCGCCGAGCCGGAGCTCGGCTCATCGTTCCAGCTTCCGTGTAAAGGATCTTCTTCCGTACTAAGGTCCGGGTGCGCACCCGCCGCGCCGGCGTCGCGGGCCCCGCGCGGCGGCGCGTCATCGTCGAGCGCGTGCAGCCACTGCGCCTGCTCGTCCTTGAGCCGGTAGGCCTCCAGCAGGAGCTCGGTGAGCGGGCTGTGCATCGTCACCTGCTTGGGCCGCGAGGGCTGCCAGCTGAAGCTGCCGCGCGGCCAGTTCATGATCTTGTAAAACGCGCTGGTGCCAACCTGGTCATCCAGACACGAGTGCACCGCCCGCCCCTGATCGAGCCAGATCTCGCCGATCTTGTTGTCAAACTCGACCGTGATCACGCCCGTCTGGTTGGACAGGGCATACAGCTGCACCACATCCGCCAGCGTGGTCGTCGCCACGGCGCCGCGGAACGCCGCCATCGGGACCTCGCTCAGGTTGGCGATGACCTCGCTCAGCGTCTTGAAGGCGACCGGCTTTTGCAGGTAGGCAAAGCCGCTGAAGCGCGAGTGGGCGGTCACCTCGGCGCTGGGAAACGCAGTGATCGCGATGATCGGGATGCTGCTCCACTTCTTCTGGGCGTAGATGATGAGCTCCAGCCCATTTATGTGCGGCATGCGGATGTCAGTGATCAGGACTGCCGGACGCTCCTTATCGAGCAGCGCCAGGGCCTCACGCGGATCGCTGATGCCGATAACTGGCGTCGGGTCAAACTCCTTGCGGAGCATCTCTACGGTCGAGCGGACGAGATCAATCTCGTCATCAACCATCACGATCGGCCCGACAAGAGGAGTCTTTGTATGTCTTGTCACGGTAAACATTCCATTCAACGGACCTTCAGACTGATTAGCCAGCGGCGTGCCAGGCTGCGCGCGGACGGCGCTGCGGCGCCGCGGCGACGGATTGGCAGAGTCCCCAGGAGCGCATCGCGCGAGTCCGCCGCTCTCTCTGGTCAGAAATCGACCACTGCTGGTAACGGATGAACCGGTCTGTTCCAACCCAGCGGCGCCCGCGCCACGGTCCGATGCGCGCGCGGCAGCTCGATGCGCGCGCGACGCTGCCGCGGATTCCAGGGAATCAAAGGTGGGTGCACGAAGGGAGGAAAAAGCGGCCGCTCACAGCAGGGCCGAGCGACTCTTCAGGAGTCCGATGTGCGCAGCCCGTAGGCGTACAGACGCTTGCGCAGCGCCAGGCGCGAGATCCCGAGCAGCGCCGCGGCGCGGGTGACGTTCTGGCCGGTCGCCTGGTACACCGAGGTGACGTGACGCTTGATCAAGGTCTCGAGGCTGACATCGCTGGCGGTCGACTCGGCGACGGGCGCCGCGGGAGGGACCGGAGCGGGCGCGGCGGCGACCGCCGGATCGAGCGGCAGGTGGCGTGGGAGGACCACGGAGCCCTCGGACACGACCAGGGCGCGCTCGATGACGTTGCGCAGCTCGCGGACGTTCCCCGGCCACGGGTGCTCGCAGAGGATCTTCATCGCCGCGGGCGACACCTGCGGATCGCGATAGCCAAGCTCGGCGCCGAGCTTGGTGACGAAGTAGGTGACGAGCTCGGGGATGTCGGCGCGGCGCTCGCGCAGCGGTGGCAGCGCGATCTCGAAGACGCGCAGGCGATAGTACAGGTCGGCGCGGAACAGACCATCCTGAACCCGCTGCGCCAGGTTGCGGTTGGTGGCGCAGATGAGGCGCGCGTCGCTGCTCAGCTCTTTCTCGCCGCCGACCCGGCGGAACGGGTGCCCCTCCAGCACGCGCAGCAGCTTGCCCTGCAGATCCAGCGGCAGCTCGCCGATCTCGTCCAGGAACAGGGTCCCGCCGCTGGCCAGCTCGAACAGACCGCGGCGCCGGCTGTGGGCGCCGGTGAACGAGCCCGCCTCGTGGCCGAACAGCTCGGACTCGATGAGGTTGGGGGACAGACATGCGGCGTTGGCGGCGACAAACGGCTGCGTGCAGCGCGGGCTGAGCCGGTGAAGCAGCGATGCCGCCACCTCCTTGCCGACCCCGGGCTCGCCGG
>DAOMZC010000421.1:0-6026 GCA_035437965.1 Pseudomonadota bacterium | reverse complement strand
AGGGGGTCTATGCGCTGCACGCCGCGCAGAAGATCCATCGCGACCTCAAGCCTTCGACAGTCGCCAGCGAGGAAGCCGGGCCGGCAAACGATCCGCGGCGCGGCGCGGCGCCCTGGCTCCGGCAGCGCTTCCCAAGCGGACTCTTTCAGCCGCCTGGCCGGCTGCGCGAAATGCCGCAGCGCTGGGAAAGCGCGTGGCATCGCCCAGCCGATGACGCTACGATAGGCGGGTGCACGAGGGACTTGCGGCCGCGCGATAGAAATCCGGGGTTCCCCCGGAGCTGCGGTGCGTTATAGGATGCCGGCGTGCATCAGCGACCCCTGCCGTGGCGGACTCGCAGCAGTACGGAGTCTGCAGCCCGGACTCCCTGCCAGGGTTTTTCCTAGATCCGTAGTTTTTCCGATCCGCGCCGCGCCGTGTAGCGCGACAAGAGGTCAGTGCCCATGCAATCCCAGACCCCCAGCACCAACGCGCCGTCCCTGTCACCGAGCCTGATCGTCGGCATCGGCGCGTCGGCGGGCGGGCTGGAGCCGCTGCAGACCTTCTTCGCGGAGCTGCCCGCCGGCGAGCTGGCCTTCGTCGTCGTCACCCACCTCGATGCCTCGACACGCAACCTGCTGCCCGAGCTGCTCGGGCGGCAGACCTCGCTGCCGGTGAGCGAGCTGCGCAGCGGCGATCGCATCGTCGGCGGCCACATCTATGTCGCCCCGGCGCAGTCGCTGGTCACGCTGGAGGACGGGGTCGCGCAGGTGACCCAGCCCGACAAGCCCGAGGACTGCCGCAACCCCATCGACGTGTTCTTACAGTCGCTGGCCGAGCAGCGCCAGGCAAGCGCCGTGGGCATCATCCTGTCGGGCAACGGGACCGACGGGACGCTCGGGCTCAAGGCGATAAGCGACGCCGGCGGCATGACCATCGCGCAGGACCCGGCGACCGCCAAGTATGACAGCATGCCGCGCAGCGCCTCGACCCTGGGAATGGCGGACCGGACCCTGCCGCCCGAGAAGATCGCCGACGAGCTGCTCGCCTACGAGCGCCATGTGGCGGTGCTCGCCAGCGATGACTCCGGACAGACCCTGAACCAGCAGATCAGCGACTCCCTGGTCGCCATCTGCGCGGTCCTTCACGAGCAGACCGAGCATAACTTCAAGCACTACAAGACCAGCACGCTGGTGCGGCGCATCGGTCGGCGCATGCAGGTGCTGCGCATCGCCTCGGCCGAGCAGTATGTAGCGCGCCTCAAGGAGAGCCGCGAGGAGGTCTCGGCCCTCTTCAAAGAGCTGCTCATCGGCGTCACCGCGTTCTTCCGCGATCCGGAGGCGTTCGAGACCCTGGCCCAGGTGGTCATTCCGAGCATCCTGGAGAACCGCAGTCCCAAGGACCCGGTGCGGGTGTGGATTCCCGGCTGCGCCACCGGGGAGGAGGCGTACTCGATCGCCATGCTGCTGCGCGAGGCGGTCGACCGCCTGGCGACGCCGCTGGAGATCTCGATCTTCGCCACCGACATCAACGAGCACGCGCTCAGCATCGCCCGCCAGGGCTCGTTTCCGGCCGCGGTGGCGGAGGACATCAGCCCCGAGCGGCTGCAGCGCTTCTTTGTCCGCAAGGGCAACCGCTACTATGTCGCCAAGGAGCTGCGCGAGCTGTGCCTGTTCTCGGCGCATGATCTCATCCGGGATCCGCCGTTTTCGCGGCTCGATCTGATCTCGTGCCGGAACCTGCTCATCTACCTCGGGCAGCACCTGCAGAAGAAGCTGATTCCGCTGTTCCACTATGCGCTGCGGCCGAGCGGATTCCTGTTTCTCGGGCCATCGGAGAATATTAGCTCGCACCGCGATCTGTTCCGCCCGACCGATGTGAAGCACCGCATCTCGCAGCGGATGTCCACCGCGGTGCGGTCGGCGGCGCTGCTCAACCGGCGCGAGGGTCCGCGGGCGAGCAGCCGCGGCGTCGATGGGACGGTCATGGGCGACCATGACATCCACCTGGTGATGCAGCGGATAGTCCTGGACGAGTTTGCCCCCAAGTCGGTGGTCGTCAACCAGGAGGGGCAGATCCTGTGCTCTTCGGGCGGGATGGAGAACTATCTGGGAATCTCCTCCGGCATCTTCCAGAACAACATCATCAAGCTTGCCCACAGCGGCCTGCGCATCGGCCTGCGCTCGGCGCTCGGTGAGGCGATAAAGACCAGCCGCACGGTGGTCTACAACGATGTGACGGTGCGCACCGACAAGGGACTAAGCCGCCTGAAGCTGACCGTGCAGCCGATGCCGCAGCTTGGTGAGCAGAGCGGCCTTTACCTGGTGGTGTTCCAGGACGTCGAGACCGCGGCCGCCGGTGAGCCGGACAAGACCCCCGGCACCGTCGACCAGACCGACGCGCTCATCGAGCAGCTGGAGCGCGAGCTGCGGACCACCCGCGAGGATCTGGAAAAGACGATCCAGGACCTCGAGGTCGCCAACGAGGAGCTAAAGTCCTCGAACGAAGAGCTGCTCTCGATGAACGAAGAGCTGCAGTCGGCCAACGAGGAGATGGAGAGCTCCAAGGAGGAGATCCAGGCCGCCAACGACGCCCTGGCCCGCTCCAACAGCGACCTGGAGAACCTGCTCGCCAGCACCCGCATCGCGACCCTGTTCCTTGATGAGCAGCACCACATCTTGCGCTTCACCCCGGCGCTCACCGCGGTCTACAACCTGATCCCGGGCGACGTCAGCCGGCCGCTTGGTGATATCACCCACCGCGCGCTCGATATGCCGCCGCTTCCCGACGCCGCGCTGCCCGATGACGCTCCCGAGCGGGAGTGCGAGATCAAGACCCGCGAAGGGAGCTGGTACATCCGCCGCGTGCTGCCGTACCGCAATCACCTGGGACAGAAGGAGGGGATGGTCGTCACCCTGATTGATGTGACGGCGCTCAAGGCGGCGCAGCAGGCGGTGCAGGAGAGCGAGCAGGTGTTCCGCCAGCTCGCCGACGCCATGCCGCAGCTCGTGTGGACGATGCGCGCCGACGGCACCCCGGAGTACTTCAACCAGCGCTTCTTCGAATACACCGGCATGGACCCCGAAAGCGTGTCGGCCGCGACCCTGGTGCAGGTCCTGCATCCCGACGATCGCGACGCGGCGGAGCGCGCCTGGGCCGAGGCGATGGTCCACCGCACGCGCTTCGAGATGGACTACCGCATCCGCGCCGCTACCGGCGGGTATCAGTGGTTCCTCGGCCGCAGCGTGCCGGTGCGCAACGCCGAGAGCCGGGTGCTGCGGTGGTTCGGCACGAGCACCAACATCCACTCGCAGAAGCTGGCGGAAGAGGCGCTCAAGGACGCCGACCGGCAGAAGAACCTGTTCCTGGCGATGCTCGCCCACGAGCTGCGAAACCCTCTGGCGCCGGTCCAGAACGCGCTGCAGCTCTTGCGCGATCATCGCCTGAGTCCAGCGGTGGCGCAGCAGCAGCGCGACATGATCGAGCGGCAGGTGCAGCAGATGAAGCGGCTGCTCGATGATCTGCTGGATGTGGCGCGCATCACCAGCGGCCGCATCGCGATCCGCGAAGATCTTATCGATGTCTGCGCCTGTCTCGATCAGGCGCTGGAGACGATCCGCTACGCGGCCGAGGCCAAGCGGCAGCACCTTCTGGTCGAGGTCCCCGCGGGTCCGATCTATCTGAAAGGCGACGCGACGCGCATCACCCAGGTCTTCACCAACCTGCTCAGCAACGCGGTGAAGTTCACCCAGAAGGAGGGGCGGATCACCGTCCGCGCTACGGTCGATGGGGGCGCGCTGGCGCTGCGGGTGCGCGACTCGGGAATCGGCATGACCGAGGCGATGCTGCAGCATGCCTTCGAGCTGTTCGCGCAGGCGGATCAGTCGCTCGATCGCTCCGAAGGGGGGCTCGGGCTCGGGCTCACTCTGGTCAAGCGGCTGGTCGAGCTCCATCACGGGACGGTGGAGGCGTACAGCGCCGGACTCGGACAGGGCAGCGAGTTCACGGTGCGCTTGCCGCTGACCGCCGAGCGGCCGGCGGAGCGGCAGCCGGCGGCGGCGGCGACCACCGGGCCGGCGGCGCGCCGCCTTACGGTCGTCGTAGTTGATGACAACGCCGACGCGGCCGAGACCCTGGCGATGCTGCTGCAGCTGGTAAACCACGAGGTCCACATCGCCTACGACGGACCGTCGGCGATCGAGCTGGTGACTCGGGTGCAGCCCGACGCCGTGCTGCTCGACATCGGACTCCCGGGCTTTGACGGCTATCAGGTCGCGCGCGAGCTGCGCAAGCGTCCGCAGCTGCACGCGCTGGTGCTCATTGCGCTGTCAGGCTACGGTCAGGAAGAGGACCGCCGCCGCGCTCGCGAGGCGGGCTTCAACCATCACATGATAAAGCCGGTGAATAACGATGAGCTCTTTCGCGTGCTCGACACGCTGATTGCATCAGGCAGGGCGTAGGAAAGGAGCCGGAGAGAAACAGGAGAGGAGCGGGAGGAGAGGATGAGCGTAGGAGAGGATGAGCGGAGCCGGGGAAGGCGGGGCGGGGCGGGTGTGACTAGGGAACGGTCAGGTCGAGCTTCTTGCCGTAGTCCTCGCCGCGCAGGTGGGACGCTCCCTTGGCGGTCGTGAACACCAGGTTGACGTCCTTGGGGGCGTGGAAGCTCGGGCTGGTGTAGGTCAGGCTGACCGTCGAGCCGTCCACCGCGTAGGTGCCGCGTCCGGGGGCGAGCTTGACCACGCAGGCCGGCTTGGCGAACACGCAGGCGGGCTGCTCGACGGAGTAGAAGGTGCCGTCGGACTCGAAGGTGTACTCGACCACTGCGCCGCTGCTGAGCTTCTGCTGCCACTGCCCGACGACATCGACCGGGCAGCTGCCGTTGTGCAGCACGCCGACGCCGGCGGCGTTCGCGGTGCACTTGTTCGAGTAGGTGTTGCCGTCACAGCCGCAGACCGGGGCGAACTCGCGGGTGCAGGCCATCGGGCGGACGGCGCAGGTTCCGGGGGCGTCGGCGAAGCCGCAGGTGCCCACCCCGGGCTCGTAGTTGCAGAACAGGCCGTCGTCGCAGAAGCTGGGCGTGCGGGTGTGGCCGCCGCACGACTCGCCGGGCTGGCTGGCAACCGCGCAGCCGGCGCCGCCGCGGCAGCCGAGCGTCAGGGTGAGGGTGGCCGGGTGCTCCTGGGCCACCGCGGTGATGAGGTACAGGCTCTCGCTGGCGGCGGCGGACGGGGTGTGCTTGAGCGTCGCGGCGCCGGGGCTGCGGGTGCCGTGCCCGACGACCGACCACTGCCAGCGGCCGTTCTTTTTCACCGCCCGCTGCAGCTTGAAGTCGACGACCTGCCCGGCGAGCGGCCGACCGGTGCCGGTGCCGTCGTCCTCGTAAGCGCCGACCTTGAACTCCTGCCCGGCGCGGGCGATGAAGTAGCCGTAGCCGTAGGGCTGGTCCTCGCTCAGGTAGGCGGCGGTCGGGGTGTCGAAGTACAGGTGCTGGGCGCCCGGGGGGAGGATGCGCAGGGCGCTCTTGGGCACGGCGGCGGCGTCGGTCGCGGCCTCGACGGTCAGCTCGCTCGCCAGGGTCGCCGGCGCCGCCTCGGGCGCCGCGCCGCAGCCGGCAGAGAGCAGAAGAGCGATGGAGAGCGCAGTCCAGATATTTCGAATCATCAGCTTAGGTCCTGTCAGAAAAGGTTTTGCTCTGCCTTTAACAAGCAGCGTGCCAACGCGCCGACGCGGCGCCGGCCGCGAGCTGGGCAGCGTCAGTGGACGCGGGGTTTGGGCCTCAGTAGGGGGGCCATTTTTGGCGAGGAACCTGAAAAATAGTCAGCAATGTAGCGAGAAGGTTCTTTGATCAAGCTGCGGCGACGAGCCTGCGGTTCACGCGGGCCGGCGCGGCGCAGCGTCAGCCGAAGCAATGCAACGGGCGGCGGGACGGAAATCCTCCGCAATCGCTCCCGGCAGGTCAGCCGGGCCGGTCGCCGCGGCGCGGCACGGCACGGCGGACCTTGAGCCTTCCAACATAACGACCGAGAGAAAAACCAGAAGAATCGTTC
>DAOMZC010000420.1:0-6031 GCA_035437965.1 Pseudomonadota bacterium | reverse complement strand
ACGCGATGTGGACGAAATCAGATGGCTTCCTGCTCGGCGGTGACCCTCTTGCCGATGAGGTCACTCCCGACGGAGCCGCCGCTCGCGGGTTCCGCAGCGAGGCGCTCCCCCGGCGGGGGTCGGGCAGCCGCTGCGGACTGCGAGCAGCTGCGAGTTGACCGCAGGTAACTGCAAGTATCGGGTCCTGGCCGCCGTCGCGGGCTCCCTTACTGCAGCAGATAGGCGACGAGGTCGGCGAGCTCGCCGTCGCTCAGGACTTCGCTGCAGTAAAACGGCATGGCGCCGGAGATTCCGAAGTAGCGTCCATGCCGGGCCTTCTCGACGATCACCGCCGCCGCCTGAGCGGTGCTGAACGAGGCGATGGTGTCTTCCGGCAGGCGCGACACCTGCGGTCCCAGGCGCCCCTGGCCGGTGTGCGCGGCGCCGTGGCAGTAGGCGCAGGCGCGCTGATAGGTGTCGGCACCGCGCGCGGGCTCGCCCGTGGGCAGCTGCGCGAGGTAGGTGGGGTCGATGTTGCGCACCACCGTGCACGGCCGCGCCGCATCGGGCCCGGCCGCGGCGGGCGTGAGCGTGCGCAGGTAGGCGAGCAGGGCGCGGCCGCTGGGATCGTCGGCAGCGAGCGGAGTGCCGCGCATGAAGTCGACCAAGCACTGGTTCACCGCGTCCAGGACGTAGCGCACCTCGCCGCCCCAGAAGCTCGGGCGGGTCAGCGCCCCCGGCAGCGGGTGCCCGGGGTAGATTCGCGACTCCGGGCTCGTCGACACCGAGTGACACGTCGTGCAGGCAAACACGTTCGAGGGGCTCGGCGACAGCCGCGGGTCGCTCGCCAGCTCCCGGCCGCGCTCCTCGGCCGGCTGCGGTCCGCAGCCGACAGCGAGCGTAACGAGCAGACCCACCATCGCTGCGGTGCGACCCGCGAGGGCCGCGCACGTTCCGGGTCTGGGCTGGGCCATGGGCTGCATTGCGGCAGTTTACACATAGCCTGGACCGCTCTGACAAGCGGCAGCCGAGGCTCCCGCCGGGCGGCAAGGGCAGAAAGGGCGGCGGCTGCCGGCTCGGGCTGTCGGGCCGGGTCGGTCGTGTTACCTTCTCTGCTGAACCTACGAAGGCGGGACAGAGCATGTGGAGCTTCCATTCCCTGGCGTTTTCGGTGTCGCCCCGCGGGGCGATTACCGGGGCGGTCATCGCGACCCTCATCGGCGGCCTCGCCGGGTGCGAGCGCGAGGTGAGCTATCCCCCCGGGCTCTCGTGGGGCGACCCCGCGCTGCCGACCTATACAAGCCAGCAGCGGCTCGCCGTCAGCTGCAACGGCGACGACACCCTGGGCTTCGTTTCCGAGGACGCGCCCGACCGGCCGCAGCTGCTCGGCGCGGCGACGGTCGGCAGCAGCCCGGTCGAGATCGAGGGGCCGCACCACCTGACCAGCAGCTCCGACGGGAAGTTCATCTTCTTCAACCTGTCGAACTACGTGACCAACGGCGGCAGCGGGCCGCACGGCGCGCACGGCACCGGCACCGTCCCGGGCTACCTGGTCAAGCTCGATGCGCGCACCGGCCGGCCGCTCGCCCGGGTGCTTGTCGATCGCAGCCCCGGCGACGTGATCCGCTCGGCGGACGACAAGCTGATCTTCGTCAGTCACTACGACCTGGCGCGCCTTGGCGACGCGCTCACCCGCGGGCTGCCCCGCGAGCAGGGCTACAGCAGCGTGGCGATCATCGACGCCGCGAGCATAGAGCTCCTCTCGATGACGCCGGTGTGTCCGACCGCGCACGGGATGGGGCTGTCGCCCGACGGCCAGCGCCTGTACGTGACCTGCTCGCTGTCCGACGAGCTGGCCGTGCTCGATGTCAGAGATCCGCAGAAGCCCCAGGTCACCGCGCGCGTGCCCGTCGGGCCGCAGCCGGGCCAGGTCGGCAACCCCGCCTACGCTCCCTACGCGCTGGCGGTGGACGCCGGGGGCCTGGTGTGGATCTCGGACAACAAGTCGGGCGACGTGCGGGTCTTCGATCCGGCGACGATGCAGCCCGACCCGGCGCGGGTGGTCAAGGTCGGCGGGGTGGCGATGTTCGCGGACTTCAGCCCGGACGGGCAGTGGCTCTACGTACCGCATCAGGGCGACGACCACGTGAGCGCTATCAACACAAAGACGCTGGAGCTGCGTGATCTCGCCCTTCCCAAAGAGGCGTGCCTGGCCGCCCACGCGCTGCGCGTGCTGTCGCCGCAGACCGCGGCCGTGGTCTGCGAGGGGGATCACCTAAGCCGCAAAGGCACGGTGGTGATGCTCGATCTGACCTCCTGGTCGGTCCGCGGCTTCGTTGAAGTGGGACTGTTTCCCGACGGACTGACCCGGCTTCCCGCGCTGTAGCCGGGCGCGGGTTCCGTCTTCCTGCCGCGGACGCCGCGCCGCGACTTGCCCGACCCGCCGGCGGGCAGCTACACTTGGCTCACTTTCGATAAGTCGATAAGTCGGTAATTCGATAAAAGGAGCTCCCATGAAGGCGCTATGGCAGGGCCAGGTGATCGCGGACAGCGACGAGACCATCGAAGTCGGCGGCTACCACTACTTCCCGCGCGACTCGGTGCGCATGGAGCTGCTCCATCAGGCCGAAAAGTCGCAGAGCGATCTTGCCTGCCCGCATGGAGTCCGCTTCTACGATGTCGCCAAGGAGGCAAGCCGCAGCGAGCGCGCCGCCTGGTCCTATGAGGCGCCGCGCGCCTCCATGCAGAAGGTCGACCACTACATCGGCTTCTGGGGGGATGTCGAGGTGAAGTGAGGCGAGGCAAGGCGAGGCAAGGCGAGCAAGTCCAGCCGGCACTCGGCTCCGGCCGGGGAAGCGGCAGAGCCAAAAGCGCGCCGGACGGACCTAAGCCGTGCTAATGTGGAGCGCCGCTGTGTGCCCTGCGGCGTGACGGTCCCCCGGGAGAGCCTGTCGCATGCGTGAGCCCTTGCCCGCCGAAAAGATCGACGAGAGCCCCCTGGCCGCGCTGGCCAACCTGCTGCGCACAGTAGCTGCAAGCGGCAGCCTTGAGGCGATCCTTGATGCGACCCTAGAGTTCCTGCAGCGGTGGCAGCCAGCGTTTGCGCGCATCATCGCGCTGCACGCCGACGCCCACGGGCGACCGCGGATGGGGCGGCTGCTGGCCGAGTGGAAGGCCGGACAGGCGCGGAGCACCACCGTCGGTGCCGACCGTCTGCATCCGCTCACCGATTTTCCCCTGGTGGCAGCGTGGGATGGGCGGCTCGCCGAGCCGGTCTTCCTGGCCGATATAGCGAGCGAGCCGCGCCTTGACGAGCAGCTTCGCGGGCAGGTGCTGCAGGAGGGCCATCAGGCGGCGGTGCTCCTGCCGCTGTATGTCGAGAGTTATGGCGGCTGGCAGGGGGTCCTGAAGATCTTCTGGGCGCAGCCGCACCCGTTCTCGGCGACCGAGCGGGATCTGTACAAGCTCCTTATGACCGCGCTGTCGATGCACATCGGCGGTCTGATCTCGCAGAAGCGGCTCAGCGCGACGCTCGGCGATCTGGAGCTCTTGCACCACATAAGCAGCCAGCTCAACGTCGCCGGCACGTTCGACGATGCCCTGCGCGTGCTGCTCCTGCCGGCCCCGGCGCCCGACGAGGCCGAGGTCGTGCTGGGCGCGTTCGAGAACGACGCGAGCGGCCAGCCTTCCTGGCTCCGCGTGATCAGCCAGCTGAGTCCCCCGGGCAAGCCGACCGTCCAGCAGGTCGGCATGCGCTACTACCTGCCGGAGCTCCCGTTTGCGAAGCTCTACATGAGCAGCCCGGACTCGCCGCTGCTGATCAGCGACATCGCCACTGACAGCCGCGTCGACGAGCTCTCCCGCTCGATGTATGCCCGCGTCGGCGCCCGGTCGACGCTCATCATGGCCCTTACCATGCACGAGCGCTGGGTCGGTCTGCTCAACATCGTCTGGCCGACTCCCCGCGAATTCAGCGAGCGCGAACATCACCTGTACAAGGCGCTCGCCAAGCACGCCGCGCTGCGCCTTGACCACACGATGATCGTCGAGCGGCTGCGGTCCTCGCTGCAGGAGACCCGCCGGCAGGGCAGCGTCCTCAGCACGGTCCTTAACAACGTCCCGGTCGGCATCGTGCTCCTGGAGGCGCCCTCGGGGCGCGCCGTCCTCAGTAACCCCGCTGCCGCGCAGCTCCTCGGCCGTCGGATCGAGGAGGCGGTCCCCCCGGAGGGGCGCGCGCAGTCCTTTGGCTTCGTCCGCGTGGACAGCGAGCTCGAATATCCCAGCGAGGAGCTGCCCGGCGTGGTCGCCATGCGCACCGGCACCACCCAATCGGCCGAGTTCGATGTCCTGACACAAGAGCACGGGCGGCGCAGCCTGGATGTGGTCGGCGTGCCCATGCGCGACGCGCGCGGCACGGTCACCAGCGTCGTGGTAGTGATCTCGGACGTGACCGCCCGCAAGCGCGCCGAAGAGGAGCGCCGGCGCCTGCAGGAGGAGGCGCTGCGCACCCAGGCGGCGGCGCTGGCCGAGCGCAGCTCACCGCTCATCCCGATCACCGATGACATCCTGGTCCTGCCGCTCATCGGCTCCATCGACGCCGAGCGCGGACACCAGGTGCTCGACACGGTGCTCGAGGGCGCCAGCCGGAGCCAGGCGCGCGTCGCCATCATCGACATCACCGGGGTGCGCACCGTCGACACGCAGGCCGCCGCGGTGCTGACCAACGCGTCGCAGGCGCTGCGCCTTTTGGGGGTCATCCCGGTCCTCACCGGCATCAAGGCCGAGGTGGCGCAGACCCTGATCGGCCTGGGCATCGGGCTCACGGGGATTGTCACCCGCAGCACCCTGCAGGCGGGAATCCAGTACGCCCTGAACCAGCTCGGCAAGAAGCGCATCGAATAGCCGC
This sequence comes from Pseudomonadota bacterium, assembly GCA_035437965.1. GTDB lineage: Bacteria > Myxococcota_A > Polyangia > Palsa-1104 > JAEUJZ01 > CALFML01. Next base: position 1,146 of record DAOMZC010000420.1, on the reverse strand, counting down.
CGCGGTCGCCCGAGTGGCCCCACCAGGGTGGCTGGCGTCTCGGTCAGGCGGACTCCGAATCATTCCATGCTCGTTCCTGCAGCTCGTTCAGAGGCGCTGGCAGGGACGAGCGGTGGCTGCGCCGACGTTCTTGCCGAGAGCATCGAGCGCGGGGAGAGCGCCGCCTGAACCGTCCGTGCGGCGTCGGAGGTGGCCGCGGACGGGTTGGCGACCCAAGCGCCGCGCCGTCCTCAGGTCCTAGAGGAACTTCCCAGGATAGCCGCAGCTGGTGGTGTAGCTGTTCTTGAGGCCCGCGCTGTCCGAGCAGCGGAGCGACGTCGGGAGGGTCTTGGTCTCGCTGCCATCGGTCTTGCATATGCAGCCCTCGCCGTCGTAGCAGAACAGCGAGTACTTCTTGCCCTTGCAGGTGGAGGTGCACTCGCACGAACCCGAGAGCGGCTTGCAGGTGGCGGTGCAGCTCGGCTTGGCATCGACGGCCGGGACGAAGACCGAGAAGTGGGTGCTCGACGCGGCTACATGGGTGTCGTCGACGGGCGTAGTTTCGAGCGCCGTGTACTCGGCCGAGCCAGTGGGCGCGGTGTAGATCACGATGTCCGTCGCGCTCATCCCGGCCGGCAGCTTCTCGGGGGAGAACGCCAGAGTGATCAGGACGGGCTTGGTGAAAGTAGTGCCTTCCGGACCGAAGTTATAGGCCGTGCCGACAGTGGTAGCCGTACTCGGGACAGCGGGGCTGTCCTCGGGGACCACGGTGATGACGGTGTCCGATGACAGGGCACCCCCAGGAATCATCACCTTCGACCCGTCGGTAGTGGCCACTGCGCCGCCGCCGGTGCCGACCATGGCCGAGATGGGACCCCCGCCGCCAAGACCCGAGCTACAAGCGGCAAGAGAAGAAACAAGAAGGACTAGAACGCTTCGGAACATTTTTCACCTCTGAAATTAGGTGGCCGGATGCTAATCAGATACCTGAGTAGAAAGCTACTCAATTGCAAGCCGCGCTTACGGCGCCCGGGTCGCGCAAATCCATCCGCACCAGGTCCGCCGCCCACCTCCCTGCTTGCCGCACCGATGAGACTTGCGGGCAGGTACGCTCTTGCCGAGAGCATCGAGCGCGGGGAGAGCGCCGCCTGAACCGTCCGTGCGGCG
>DAOMZC010000419.1:0-6032 GCA_035437965.1 Pseudomonadota bacterium | reverse complement strand
GCGACGCGGCGGTCGCCACCAGTAGGGCGCGCTGATTCTTGGTCCGTCATGGGCGCCTTAGATCGACCTCGGGCTTACGAGGTCTTGGCAAGCGGGCCGAGCTCCCCAAGGCCGGCGGGCTGGGCAAATGAGTACAGGGCGAGGCTCGGTGCGATGCGCTTGATGAGCCCGCACAGGACGCGGCCCGGGCCGACCTCGATTGCCGCGGTGGCGCCGAGCTCGACGAGCTTTTGGACGCAGCTCTCCCAGCGCACGGTGCCGGCGACCTGCAGAAACAGGCGCTCGCGCACCGCATCGGCAGAGCCGCTCTGCGGGTACGGCGCGGCATCGATGTTGGCGAGCACGGTGAGCCGCGGCAGCTCCACCGGGGTCTTGTGCAGCTCGGCGCGCAGGCGCTCGGCGGCGGGCTCCATCAGCGCCGAGTGGAACGGCGCGCTCACCGGCAGCAGCTTGCACAGCTTGGCGCCCTGCGCCTTGGCGAGCCCCATCGCCCGCTCGACAGCGGGCTTGTGACCGGAGATGACGAGCTGGCCGGCGCCGTTCTCGTTGGCGGGCTGGCAGCGATCCTGGGCGTCGCTGGCGTTTCGGCACAGCTCGCCGACCACCTCGGCGGACAGGCCGATCATCGCTGCCATCGCCCCGAGGCCCTCGGGCACCGCCTCCTGCATGAAGCGCCCGCGCAGGTGGACCAGGCGCACCGCGTCGGCAAAGCGCAGGCTCTGCGCCACCACCAGCGCCGAGTACTCGCCCAGCGAGTGCCCCGCGCACAGCGCCGGCCCAAGCCCGAGCTCGCGCTGCAGCACCATCGCCGCCGCCACCGAGCACACGAGCAGCGCCGGCTGGGTGTGCTGCGTCCGCACCAGCTCCTCGCTCGGTCCGTTCCAGCACAGCTCGCTCAGCTTGAAGCCGAGCGCTGCGTCGGCCTCGGCGAACAGCTCGCCCACATACGGGAACGCCTCGACGAGCGCGCGGCCCATGCCGACGTGCTGCGAGCCCTGCCCGGGAAACACAAACGCGATCGAGCTCATCGGATCACCAGCGCACGCAGGCGGAGCCCCAGGCCAGGCCCGCGCCGAGCGCGCAGAATAAGAGCCGGTCCCCGGGCTTGACCCGGCCGGCCCGCACCGCCTCGTCCAGCGCGATCGGCACCGAGGCCGACGAGGTGTTGCCGTACTTGCCGATGTTGATGAAGAACTTGTCCATCGGCAGCTCCAGCCGCTGCGCGAGCGCCTCGACGATGCGCAGGTTGGCCTGGTGGGCGACCACGAGGTCGATGTCGGCCGGCCGCAGCCCCTGGTGCTTGAGGGCCGCCAGGCACGCCGAGGCGAGGTTGCGCACCGCGTGGGTGAAGATGACCTTGCCGGCCATGTGGATGAAGTGCTGCCCGGCGGCCAGCGTCTCGGCGCTGGTCGGGTAGCGGGAGCCGCCGCCGGGGATGCTCAGCGACTCGGCCTGGGTGCCGTCGGCGTAAAGGTGGACCGACAGCACGCCGCGGTCCGCCTGCTGCTGCGCCGCATCGGCCAGCCCGAGCACCGCGGCGCCGGCGCCATCGCCGAACAGGATGCAGGTGTTGCGGTCCTGCCAGTTCACGTAGCCGGACAGGACCTCGACGCCGCACAGGAGGATCCGCCGGTACTGGCCGCTGCGCAAGAGGCCCTCGGCGACCGCCAGGCCATAGAGGAAGCCGCCGCACGCCGCCGCCAGATCGAAGGCCGGGCAGTGCGGCGCCGCCCCCACCTTGCGCTGCACGAACACCGCGCACGAGGGCAGCGTCATGTCGGCGCTGATCGTCGCGCAGATGACGCAGTCGATCTCCTGCGGCGAGATGCCGGCCGCCGCGCAGGCGCGCAGCCCCGCCGCCGCCGCTAGATCAGACGCCGCCTCACCCTTGTCCTTATCGACGACCCGCCGGGCGGCGATGCCGGTGCGCTCCCGGATCCACGCGTCCGAGGTGTCCACCAGCTTACTCAGGTCGTCGTTGGTCAGCTCTCGCTCGGGAAGAGCGCTGCCGGTGCCGAGGATCATCATGCGCCGCGGCAGGCTCGTCGAACTTGCTTGCTCTGTCATCGGTCTGTCATTCGCTCTCCGCGCTCGGATTGGCGGGCGGGGACGCTGCGCCTCCGCCCGGTCCCAGGTTCCGGTGCGCCACAATGGCCTGCTGGAGCGCCGGAGCCAGTCCGGCGGCAACATGTTCCTCGGCGACCGCGATGGCCCGCGCGATCGCCCGCGCGCTCGACCGGCCGTGGCAGATGATCGCCACGCCGTCGACTCCGAGCAGCGGCGCGCCGCCCCGCCCGTCGACATCCACCACCTGCTTGAGCCCGCGCAGCACCGGCCGCATCAGCAGCGCCCCGAGCTGCGCGAGCAGCGACCGCTTGACCTGCATGCGCAGAAACTCCGCCAGGAAGCGCCCCGCCCCTTCGGCCGTCTTGAGGACCACGTTGCCGGTGAAGCCATCGGTCACCATGACATCGAGCCCGCCGCCGCCGTCAACACCGGGGCCGCCCGGCTGCTGCCACTGGAACAGGTCACGCCCCTCGACGAAGCCGACGTACTGGAAGTCGGGCGAGGGCGAGCTCGCGAGCAGCTCGTGCGCCTCGCGCAGCAGCGGCGTTCCCTTGCTGGCCTCTTCGCCGTTGGAAAGGAGGCCCACGCGTGGCTTCAAAGCCGAGCCGGGCGCGCGCAGCCGCGCAAAGGTCGCCCCGAGCACGGCAAACTGCGCCAGGGTAAACGGCTTTACCTCGACGTTGGCCCCCGTATCGAGCAGCAGGCACTGACCGACGCCGACGATCGCCCCTTGCGGCGAGCGATCCAGCCGCGGCAGCGAGACCGCGATGCCCGGCCGATCCAGGCCCTTGAGCCGGCGCAGGATGAACAGGCCGCAGGCCAGCACCGCCCCCGAGTTTCCCGCCGAGACGACCGCGCTGGCCTCGCCGCGGCGGACCATCTCGAAGGCCACCCGCATGGAGGAGTCGCGCTTCTTGCGCACCGCCTGCCCCGGGTGATCGTGCATCGTGATCACCTCGGTGCAGTGACGGATCGGCACCTCGAGCTCGGTCGCCCCGAGCCGCGCGAGCTCTGGGCGCAGCAGCGCCTCATTGCCGACCAGCACGACCCGCGAGCCGCGGCGCACCGCCTGGACCGCGCCCGCCACCTCTGGACCCGGCGCCGCGTCGCCGCCCATGGCGTCGATGGCAATGACAGCCGCCACGACCAGTCGCTTTCAGCTTATGGATTCTCGTCGGCGGCGTTCTGGGCGCTGGACTTGTCTTTGGGCTGGACGACGACGCGCCCCTCTTTGGCCGGGCCGTACCAGCCGCACGACTCACAGACCCGGTGGGGCACGCGCGCCCCCGAGCAGTTCGGACACGGACTGGCCGCCGGCACCGGGGTCTTCATCCACTGCGCGCGGCGCGAGTCGCGACGAGCACTTGACTGTCTTCTCTTGGGAACGGCCATATCGAAAAGTCTCCAGGTCGGGTTACAGTTTGACGTTCTTCAGCGCTGCGAACGGTCCGATCGAGGGCACGGGCGAGCATCCGCACGCGGCCACATTGCGATCTGTACCGCACTGCGGACACAGACCCAAGCAGTCGTCTTTACACAGGATTCGCAGGGGGACTGCCAGGATGATGTACTCTCGCATGATCGGGGCGAGGTCGACAATCTCCCCGTCATGGTGAGCGAAGTCGAGGTCGTCCGCCTCGGGGTCGGCGGTGGTGTCCTCGACCGGGATCTTGGCCGGCGGGGCGAAGATTGTGTGCACCGGCACCGCGAGCGGCACCTTGGCGGGGCCCAGACAGCGGTGACAGGGCAGCGTCAGGACCCCCTTGAGCTCACCGTCGCACTGCACCGTGGTGCTGTGCTTGGCGAGGTGGGCCTTCAACGTAACCGCGCAGTCATCAAGCTCGGCATCCATGTCCCCGACCGCATCGCGGAGGAGCTCGCGCGACAGGAAGGCGTCAATGTCGACCGGACTATTGTCGAGGTCCTTCAGCCTGGCGGCTAAGCTGACATCTGAGCTGACGCTTGATCTGTCAGATGATCGTTGGGTGAGTTCTGTCATGGCCGGAACCGAGATGCTGCATCATAGAGACCGCTCTCTCGATGTCAAGCACGGTCCGCTGGTCGCGCGCCCGCGAACTTTGCCTAGAGAGTAAGCGGGCGCACCGCGCAGCCCACGGCCCGCGGATCGCGACGACCGAAGAAGCCGCGCAGGCTGACAAAGGCCCGCCACGCCGGCGTGAGCGCCCCGAAGCCGCCGCCGCCGCCGAGATCGAAGGAGCCTCGCCACCAGGCGATGCGGAAGATCCCGCGCAGCTCGGTGGATAACAGGTCCTGGCCGCTCACCAGGTTCACCTGCCCCGTCGCCTCGCCGATCAGCGCCAGGCCGACCCGCCGCACCGGCAGCTCACCGCCCACCGCGACGCCCCACGAGAAAGAGTTGTGCACCGTGGTCTGATAGAGCGTGCGCGCCGGGGCGAGCCGCAGCTCGGCGTTCGCCGCCGCGGCGATCGGCCCCTTGTGGAACCAGCCGATGAGCCGCGGCGCCACCGTGAAGCCGGAAGTGGCGACGAAGTTCGCCGCGCCGCTGCCCGGCCCCGGGATCGTCAGCTCCAGCGCCAGAGCCAGCGCCGCCGAGCGCTCCGCCGGGGTGAGCAGGGCCTTGCCGCGCAGTCGGATGTCGCCGATCGCGGTGGTCGCCAGTCCGCTCGACTCAGCGGCCGCCGGCTCGGCGCTGCCCGTCGCCTGCAGCCGATCGCCAAGCTGCCACAGCGCGACCGGCACGCCCAGGCCGAGCGCCAAGCGCTTACGCCAGACCCCGACCTCGGCCCCCAGATCCAGCGACACCCGGTAGGCGACCGGCTCGGCGACCTGCTCTTGGGTGAGCGCGCTGCGCAAGCGAAACGGGTGCCCGATGGCCGAGGCCGTGCCGGTGAGCCACACCTGCCCCACCGGGGCCACCGGGGCCCCCTCGACCTGACCGAAGGCCGACGGACCCGGCGCGGGGGTGAAGCGATCCGCGGCGATGCCGGTCGAGGTGACCGTCTGCGCCCAGGCCCCACTTTGCCCGCCCGCGCTGGCCCACCCGATAAGGGCGGCCACCGCCAAGCAGGTGAGCGCCGCCCGGTTCAACGCGCTCGCCTGCATCATCTTCTCTGCTCGTTTAAATTGACCCCGGAAGCCTGCGGCACTGAGCGCCCGCCCCCTACCCCACCGGCGGTCCGCTTGCGGGGAAGGAGTCGCTCGGCGCGCGGGCCCAAGCTGCCAGTGCCTGCTCGCGGTCCGCCGGGCGCGCCGCGGAGGGGTTTTAGGACTGCGCGCCCTTGGGGGCGGGCTTGCCCGGCTCGCCGAAGCCGGCGAACAGCTCGGCGCTGCTCAGCGTCGACTTCTTGCTCTCTTTCTTCTTGCGACGCTTGCCCGCCTGCTCGTGGTGGCGCTTGCGACGGTTCTCGGAAACTGCGGTATTCGAGGCCATTTATCACTCCCAGAAACGGTTGCCAGAAACGGTTGCTTACTTCGCGATGCCGCAGTGTGGACAGCGGCATTTACCTTGTCAAGGCTCGTCGCATCCGCGCGGCCCGAGCTAGTGGGCGCCCTGGCGAATCCACAGCTCCAGGGCGCGCAGAAGGGACGCATCGATCGACGGCGGCATCGGCGGTGCCCCCGGCGGCGGCATCGGTGTACCGGCGATGCGGGCAAAGCCGCCGGACGCGATGAGCTTACGCACGAGATAGCTGCGCTCGGGCGCCCCCGGCTGCACCAGCAGCAGCCCTTCGAAGCTCCCGCGTGCCCGCCTGGTTGTGAGGTAACTTGCGAGCTGCGCCTCCCCCCAGTCAAAGGCCAGCCCCTGCGCCGGGCCCCCGCCTCCCCCCGTGGCGCTGTGACAGCCCGGCTGCGCGCAGCGGGCGCCAAGGCCCGCCGGACCGCTCAGCAGCTGACCCAGAGCGACCTCCGTCTCGGGAGCCGGCGCCGGGACGACAAAGTTGCCGGTGCGAAACCGCACGGACAAAGGCGGCTCAAGCGCCCGC
>DAOMZC010000418.1:0-6040 GCA_035437965.1 Pseudomonadota bacterium | reverse complement strand
CACCTCGTGGCCGAGCTCCGCCGCCCGGCCCTGCCGCAGCAGCCAGCCGAGCAGCGCGTAGTAGTACGAGCCGTAGCCGCCGAACACCTCATCGCCCCCCTGCCCCGACAACAGCACCCGCACGCCGCTGCGCGCCACCGTGCGCATGAGCGCGAAGTGGGCGCACACCGAGGTGTCGCCAAACGGCGCCTCCTGGTGGTACAGCACCGACTCCAGATCGGCCGCGAAGTCGCTCACCCGCGGGCGGCTGCGCAAGACGGCGGCGGCGGCCCCCGGCAGGCTGGCGATGACCTGCTCGGCCCACAGGCTCTCGTCGCCGGCTTCCTGGGCGTCGCGGAACTCGCTGACGAAGATGCGGTAGGACGGCGCGGCGCCTACCGCCAGGGCGGTGACCAGCGACGAGTCGAGCCCGCCCGACAGCGAGCCGCCGAGCGCCGCATCGCCGCGCAGCCGCAGCCGCACCGAGTCGGCGAGCAGCACCCGCGCCTCTTCCACCAGGTCCGCATCGAGGGGCCGCCGCGGCTCGGGCGGCGGCGCGAGCTGGTAGTAGCGCACGAGCTGCGGGGACGCCTCGGGCCCGAGCCGCAGGTAGCAGCCCGGCGGGACCTGGGCGATGCCCTGGAACAGGGTCCGCTCGGGGTGGTGGTCGATGTCACGGGTGGCGAGGAACTCGGCGAGCCCCTGCGGGTCGGGCCGCGCCGCGACCAGCCCAGAGGCCAGGAGCGCCTTGATCTCGGAGGCAAAGACCAGGCGGACCGGTCCGGCGGCAAACGGCGAGGTGACCGCGGTGCTGTAAAAGAGCGGCTTCTCGCCGAAGCGATCGCGACCAAGATAGAGCGCCTGCTCGCGCGCGTCCCACAGGGCGAAGGCGAACATTCCGTTGCAGCGAGCCAGGCCCCCCGGCCCCCACGCCGCCCAGGCCGCCAGGAGCGCCGCCGTGTCCGAGCGCCCGCCGGGCAGCCCGAGCTCGGAGAGGAGCTCGACGTAGTTGTAGATGGCGCCGTTGAAGATGATGGTGTAGCGACCGCTGGGGTCGGTCATCGGCTGGCTGGCGGCGGCGCTCGGGTCGAAGATGGCCAGCCGCAGGTGACCCAGGAAGACGCGCAGCCGCGGCCCGGTACCCGTACCCGTGCCGGTGAAAAACCCCTCGCCGTCTGGCCCGCGGTGGCGCAGCGCGGCGGCCATGCGGCGCAGCGCCCGCCCCTCGCCCGCTTCTGCAGCGGGCTCGCCCGGGGCGGCGCAACCCTGAACGATTCCGACGAGGCCGCACATGCGGGCCATCGTAGCACTATCGAGCCGCCCCCCGACCACCAGTCGTGCCGGGCGGCCCCGCGGCCGGGCGCCGGCGGCCCTGCCGACCGCCTACAGCAGCGGCTTGGTCTTGGGCGGCGCGTCGCTCACGCCGGTGCGCGGTCCGTCCTCGCGGCGGGGCGGCGGCTGCAGCTTGGGCGCCCCGGAGGCCCCGACCGGCTGCCGCTCGTGCAGGAGCAGCCGCGTCGAGTCACGGAACAGCACCGCCATCTTGCCCGGCGACGGGGTGCTGGTGACCGCGCCGACGCCGAAGCTCGGGTGGCTCAGCAGCTCGCCGACCGCGTAGCGCTCGGCCGGCGAGTAGCCGCGGGTGGGCACGCCGGCGCGCGAGGCGAGCAGCGCATCCAGCGGGTTGACCGACGGAATGGCCGGCTCGGTCGAGCCCGCCTTGCTGGTCCGCCGCGGCGTGCTGGTGCCGGGCGCCTTCTCCTTCTTGGGACCGGCCTTGCCGTCCGGCTTCTGACCCGGCGGGTAACCCTTATACTTGTGCTGCTTGTGGCAGCTCAAGCACTCGACCTTGGCGGGAACCGCCCCGGTCATCGCCACCACCACATGATGCCGCATTGCCCGACAAGAGGTGCAATACGCGGAGGTCTCTCCCCCAACTTTTACTTGCTCCAAGGCTCGCTCCAGGTCAAAGAGCCCGCCGCCGACGCCTTCGCAAGCCGCTGTCGCGACTGTCTCCCCGCTGCTTGCCGCCGTGCCGCTCACTCATGGGATCTTCGTGGTACTCACAGAATCCGCGCAGCGCTACCGATCCGGTTCGCGCGGCGCGGCGGAATGTAGCGCAACCGCGCTGCCACCATGGATCGATTTTGCAGGAATTTTGCTCTGGTTGCGACTGACATCGTCGCTAGCGGGCTCGGCTTTTAGACTCGGCGGATCGCTCCTCCAGGCGCCCGGCGCGCTTTGTCCAAGCGTTGTCACGGCCTTGCAGCAGGCGCGAAGGTAGCTCTTCGTTGAAGCTGACACCCCAATCCTGACCCCGGTCATGACCCCCGCCATGACCCCTGGGGCGCCGGACTGCGGATGGGGACCTACCCCGGGCGACCGCGCCCGCGCAGATGACAGTCGGCAAAAGAGAAAGTAGAGTGCGTCCGCTAATCAGAACCGACCCCTGCAGATGGAGTGCTCCCGATGAAGATCGTCATTGTCGGCGCCGGACCCGGCGGCTCGACGGCCGCCATGCTCTTGGCGCAGCAGCGCGGCCATGAAGTAGTGCTACTTGACCGCGACCAGTTCCCGCGGATGAAGACCTGCGGCAGCGGCCTTGGCCCGCGCTGCCTCACCCTGTGCAAGGAGATCGGCCTTTTTAACCGCATGAAGTCGCTGGCGCTCGGCATCCGCGGCTGCCGCTTCGTCGGCCCGAGCGGCACCGAGGCGGTGCTGGCCGGCCCGAGCGACGAGGCGTGGATCATCCCCCGCGCCACCTTCGACTCCGAGATCGCCTTTACCGCCGAGCGCGAGGGCGCCCGCTTCCTCCAGGGCTTCAACGTCAAGCGCGCGCTGCGCGACGCCGCCGGCCGCATCTGCGGGGTCAGCGACGGCAAGACCGAGATCGAGGCCGACCTCGTGATCTTCGCCGAGGGGGCCCACACCCGCTTCTCGGTCGACCGCCGCAAGCGCCGCCAGATCGCCGCCATCATGGCCTGGTACGAAGGGGTGCCCTATACCCGCGGCGTGCTCGAGATGTTCTTCGACAAGCGGGTAAGGCCCTGGTACGGGTGGCTGTTCCCCGAGACCGACACCCGCGTCAACGTCGGCATCTGCTACGACCCCGACGACGCCGAGGACCCCAAGAAGATCCTCAACGAGGTCATCGAGCGCAACGTCGGCGATCGCCTGCGCGGCGCCGAGCAGGTCGGCAAGTACCGCGGCCACCCCATCGTCTACACCGAGCGCGTCGGCCCGATCGCGGCCCCCGGGGCGCTGTGGATCGGCGAGGCGGCGCGGCTCACCAACGCCGCCACCGGCGAGGGGATCTCGTACGCGATGCGCAGCGCGCGCGTCGCCGCGGCGGCGATCGCCGACCACCGTGCCCCCGGGCAGGCGCTCTACGACGACTACACGCGGCGGACGGTGCGCAGCTTCACCCTGCCGCTGCAGACCGCGGTGGGCTTCATGAACTTCGTCGGGACGCCGGCGTTTTCGATGGTCTCGTCGCTGATCACCCATCGGGCGGTGCAGCCGCCGCTGCGCTGGCTGCTCGCCAACGTGTAGCTGCGGCGCGGGCCTCGCGCGGTTCCTTTGTCGTTTGGGGGGGGCCGCGCTTGTGATACTAGGTCCGTATGCGGCTCTTGCTTGTCAGCACAGCTCTACTCGGCACCGGGCTGGGACTCTCGGCCTGCTCCTCTTCGGCGATGCACGAGGTGGCGATTCTGTCGCCGGTCTCCGAGCCCTGCAAAAATTTGGCGGACCCCAGCTGCAAGCCGGCCTACTTCAGCTGCGCCGACCTGAGCGTGACCGAGCTGCGCCTGGCCGTGGGCGTCTTCGATCGCGAGGTAACCACCGTCCCCTGCCCGGAAAACCTGCAGACCGGCGACGCGGTCGTGCAGGTAAGCTACAAGCCCGGCGCAAACTTCTACATGATCGACGCCAGCTTCCCCCGCGAGGGGGAGACCGTCTACATCGCCGCCGGCCCCTTCCCCGAGAACCAGGCCGCGCAGCCCTGGCAGGTGCTGCTGCGCTGACCCGGACGCGGCAAGCGGCGGCCCAGGAGTCCGCGTCCGAGCCGCCGGAAGCCGCTCAGGGCTTGGGGTGCGCCATCAGGAACTCGTAGATCGACGAGGTAAAGTGCGAGGTGATGGCCGGCAGGTGCGAGCCGCCCTGGATCGACCACAGCTCGACCGGACCCGCGGCCGGGCAGCCGGTGTAGCGCTCGACGGTGGTCTCGGCTCCCAGGAGCAGCGTGTCGAGGTCGAGGTTCGTCCCGCCGTAGGTCAGGGCCCCGGTGCAGCGGTTGCGGTTGGCCCAGATGTTGACCGTGCTGTGGGCGCTGGGGTAGTTGAGGCTGCCGATATAGCTGATGACGACGTCCAGGGTGCCGTGGATCTGCGCCACCGCGATCGGCTGCTTGGGCACGCAGCGCGTGGGGTCGTTCCACTGCGCGCCGGCCAGGCTGACCACGCCGGCGACCTTGTCGGACAGCTCGCAGCCGATGCGGTGGGCCATGAAGCCGCCGTTGCTGTGGCCGACGATGAAGACTCGCTTGGGGTCGACGTTGAACTTGCCGCTCATGTCGTCGATGATCGCCTTTATGTAGGCCACGTCGTCGACGCCGCTCTTGAAGAAGTCGCAGCACCACTCCATCGCGTTCCAGTAGCGCAGAAGGGCGGGGTCCTGCTTGCCGTCGGGGTAGGCGTACAGGAAGGTCTGCTTCTCGGCGAGGGCGCTGAAGTTGAAGTAGATCTCCTGCAGGCTGCCGCTCGCCCCGAAGCCGTGAAGGAGGATGACGAGCGGCGTCGGCTTGGTGCGGTCGTAGCGGCTCGGGACCTTGTACTGGTAGGGGCGCGTGTCGACGGGGCCTACCCCCTCCAGGCGGACCGTGGCGACCTGCGCCGCCGGGCCGCTGGCAGTGAGCGCCGCGCCGCTGCTCGCCGGGGAGTCCGCCTCGGTCGAGCCGCCGCAGCCCGCGCTGGCGATGATCGCCGTGGCCGCGAGCAGGCTGCCCAGGAGCCCGGGCCAGAATCGGCGAGCCACTCGCCCGCCGCCAAACGTCCAGGTCGCAGTGTGTTTGCGCATACAGACCTCCGTGCTTGAAGTGGAGCGCGCCGCGGCAGCGTCACCAAAAACCCCGTCCGGGCGCACACTGCCGCACTATATGCACGGCCCGCCGACCCCTGCGACCCCTGATAGAGGCTAGCCGAGCGTTCAAGCCCCCCAACAAAGCTGCGCGCCGGCCCGCCCGGCGCTGCCGTGTGGTGACAAGTGCGCATTGGCGGGGCCGGCGCTTGCAAGCTCGAAAGAGCTGGGAGACACTACGGCCTAGCTCGTGCCATGGCGCGGGCCACCGGTGATTTCCCCCTCGAAGGAGTGCGTGCTGATGCCTGTCCAGACTGATCGTCGCGAGCGCCATGGACGTGGCCGGGCCCTGTGGATGTTGCTCGTGCCTTCCCTGCTTGGCTTCTCTGCGTGTGCCAAGGACTACTGCAAGGCCCAGGACCTGCCGCGTGAGCAGCTTTGCAAGTGCCAGCCCAAGGATGACGAGCTCCTGGCGCGGCTGCAGCCCACCGAGCTGCCCTACCCCGTCCGCAAGGTGCTGCTGCGCTGCGCCAACGACCTGCACCGGACCTCGCCGCCGCGGCTGGTCACCAAGCAGGCGCTGGGCGAGTGCCTCGCCGCCGACTCTCGCCTCGATGCGCAGACCAAGCAGTCGGTGGCGGGCCTGATCGAGCGCTCGACCCTCATGGACCAGAAGGATCTGGACACCTACGGCACGCAGTGCCAGACCCCTGCCTCCCCCAGCCCCGGCACCGTGGCGCCGCCGACCTCCGAGACGCCGGCCGCGGTCCCCCCTCCCGCGCCGCCCAGCCCGACCACGGCTCCCCCCGCCCCCGCGAGCGCCGCCAAGCCAGTCCCTTAACAGGCTGAGCCGAACTAAGCTGGCTCGACCCGAGCACAGCTCCGCAAAAGTTGCAGCCAACGGCCAAGCCGGCTCGACCCGAGCACAGCTCCGCAAAAGTTGCAGCCAACGGCCAAGCCGGACTTAGCGAGCCCACAGGTCGTGGCT
>DAOMZC010000417.1:0-6047 GCA_035437965.1 Pseudomonadota bacterium | reverse complement strand
CCCGCTGGCCCCGGTGCAGGTCGCGCTGCGCGGCGGCCGCTACGGCGAGGCGGCGCAGCGGGCGCAGCGCCTGCTGCCGACCCTCAAAGAGCCGGGACAGCGCGACGAGGCGGCGGCGCTCGCCGCCCAGGCCCTGCGGGCGAGCGGCCAGACCAAAAAAGCGATCGAGCTCCTGGAGGCGCTGGTGCTGCGCGAGCCGCAGGCGCTGGCGGCGCGGTCGCAGCTCGGCCTGTGCTACCGGGCGCTCGGCGACCGCCCCCGCGAGCGCGCCATCTGGAACGGCTTCTTCGACGACCACGACGCCGAGAAGCTCGATCTCAAGGACCCGCGGGCGGTGCGGCTGCTGGGGGTCGCGGCGCGCTACCTGGGCAGCTTCCACGACTCCTACGAGCAGCTGCGCACCGCCATCGACCTCGCCCAGGAGGGCAAGCGCTGGGCCGAGTTCACCCAGGCCAACCTTGAGCTTACCGAGCTGCGCATCGAGAAGCACGAGATCGGCTACGCCGAGACCTCGGCCGAGGCCGCCCTGCGCCGCGACCCCGACAGCCCCGCCGCCAACACCCTCATGGCCCGCATCAAGGTCGAGCAGGGCAATAACGTCGTCGAGGCCGCCCCCTACCTCGACCGCGTCCAGCGGCTCGACCCCGGCTTCAGCCCCGCCCAGGCCCTGCGCGCCGAGATCCACCTGGACAACGAGGAGTATGAAGAGGCGCTCAAGATCACCGCCGAGATGCTCAAGGTCTCCGACGAGGATCTGCGGGCGCGGACGCTGCGCGCGGCGGCGCTGTTCCTGCTGGATCGCCCGGCGGAGTTCGCCGCCGAGAAGCAGAAGGTGCTGGCGCAGAACCCGCGCTACACCGAGTTCCACCGCCTCATCGCCGAGCGCTTCGTCGTCCAGCACCGCTACGAGGAGGAGGTCGCGCTCTTGGAGGAGGCGGTCCAGCTCGATCCCAAGGACTACTACGCGCTCGGCAGCCTGGGCGCCGCCTACCTGCGCCTCGGCGAGGACGACAAGGGCTACAAGGCCCTCGACGCGTCGTGGAAGGGCGACCGCTACAATAAGCGCACCTTCAACCTGCTGAACCTCTACGAGGACGTCCTCAAGAAGCGCTACACCCTCTTGAACCTGGACATCGACCCGCGGCGGCCGGGCAGCGGCGGGCTGCGGCTGCGCGTCGCCAAGGACGAAGAGAAGCTGGTCGTGCCGCTGGTGCTGCCGATGGTCCAGGCCGAGTGGCGCGAGCTCGTCGCCCGCTACGGCTTCACCCCGCGGCTGCCGCTCACCATCGAGCTGTACAAAGAGCCGCAGAACTACGCGGTGCGCACCGTCGGGCTGCCCAACCTCGCGGCGCTCGGGGTGACGTTCGGGCGGGTGGTGACCGGGCGCTCGCCGGCCAACGGCAACTTCAACTGGGCGCTGATGATCTGGCACGAGCTGTCGCACGTGTTCGCCATCCAGCTCACCGGCGGCCGGGTGCCGCGCTGGTTCACCGAGGGGCTGTCCGAGTGGGAGACCCTGCACCTGCGCCCCGACTGGCAGCGCCGCACCCACGCCGAGGTGGCGGCGGCGCTGCGCAGCGGCGACCTGCTCTCGATCGCCGACCTCAACGTCGGCTTTACCCGCGCCCGCGACGTCTCGCACATCGTCGTCGCCTATCACGAGGCGGCGCTGGCGCTGGAGTTCCTGGTGCGGCGCTTCGGCTTCCCCAAGATCGTCGAGGCGCTGCGCCTGTTCCAGAAGGGCGGGCGCACCCGCGACGTGCTGCCCAAGATCACCGGCCTCGGACTTTCGGCGCTCGATGAGGCATTCCGCGCCGACCTGCGGCAGCAGCTCAAGCCCTACGAGGGTACTTTTTACGTCCGCCCGAGCGACTACTCCGACGAGGAGGCGCTCAAGCGGGCGACCAAGGAGAACCCGACCGCCGCCCGCCCGCTCGGCCTGCGCGCCATCGCCCTCATCCGCAGCGGCGGCGAGGACCCGCGCGACCCCGAGATCCAGGCGCTCCTCGACGCCGCCTTCAAGCTCGATCCGGCGTGCAAGGAGGCGCTGCTGGCCGACGGTGAGCGGCTGTCGCGCCTGGGCAAGGCGACCGAGGCCGAGGCGCGCTTCCGGGAGCTCATCAGCAAGGGCGGCGACGGCTACGACGTGCGCCAGCGCCTGGGCGACCTGTACCTCGACCGCGACCAGCCCGACCGCGCGATCGCCGAGCTCGCCCAGGCCAAGCGCCTCGATCCCGACCGCCCCGAGCCCTACGAGCGGCTGGCCAAGCTGTACACCAAGCAGAAGCGCGAGGACGACGCGCTGCGCGAGCTGGCGGCGGCGGCGCACCTGGACATCATGGACGCCGAGCTGACCTATGGCCTGGTCCAGCGCCTGCACGCCGCGCGCAAGTGGCGCGAGGTGCTCGAGTACGGCGAGATGGCCCGCCACCTCACCCCCAATAACCCCGAGCTGCGGGCCCAGCTCGCCGACGCCCACCTGGCGCTCGGCCAGCCCGCCCCGGCCCTCGCCGAGGCCACCGCCGCCCTCGCCGCGTTGCCCGATCCCGACAAGCTCGACGCCGAGGACGCCGCCGAGCTGGCCCCCCAGCTGGCCGCCTACAAGGCCCTCGCCGAGCGCGCCCGCACCGCCCGCCCCGGCGTCCCCCTTCTACCCATCCTTCGCCCCGGCGCCAGGCCCCCCGCCGAGCCCCCCGCGCCGCCCCCCGAGACCCAGCCCGGCCTCATCCCCGGCAAGCCCTCCGGCAAGTTCAAGCCCGAGCTGCCCAAGAAGCCCCCCGCCAAGGAAGCCCCGCGCGCCCGCTGAGCGCCGCCCCGCTTCCGACGGGTCTGGTGGACCTCAGCCCCGAGGAGCAAGATCAGCGCGAGCGGGGTAGGGGGACCGCCGCGGCGAGGGCGGCGGCGAGGTCTTCTACGGTGACCTGGGGGCCCTCGAAGTGGAGGAAGCGGCCCGAGAGGCGGGGGGAGGGCTGGCCGCAGGGGTCGAAGGGGGTGGTCGGCTCCTCGTTGGTCAGGCGGCCGAGGACCGAGGCGGTGCCGGGCAGGAGACAGCCGCGCTCGCGCTGGTGGTAGCAGACGCAGGCGGGGCCCAGGCGCTGCTCCAGCGCGCGCCAGAAGCGGCTCGGGGCGGTGCCGTCGTCCTTCTGGGCGGGCAGGGGGAGCGCGGAGCCCTGGCTGAGGTGGGCGCTGCCGCGGCAGCCGGGCCGGGCGGCGGTGCCGGCGGTCCCGTGGTACTCGAAGCGGAGGTCCTTGCGCACGGCCTCGAGACCGGCGTAGACGGCGAACAGCAGGTGATCGACCGAGTGGGCTGCGTCCGAGGCGCGCGGGCAGCCGCCGCAGGCATAGGCGGGCACCGCGGTGCAGCCCGAGCAGACCGGCGAGCTGCAGGGCTGGGCGGTGTTCTGCAGGTAGGCGACCGCCTTGACCTTTTGGTACAGGCGGATGGCGCGGTCGTCGCGGAAGTCGGCGCCCAGGTGCGGCGCGGTGATGGTGAGCGGCCGGGCGGCGGCGCGCTCGGCCGGGGCGCGCAGGACCAGCAGGCCGTTGTGGCGGCCGGATTTCTCCAGCAGCACGTAGTGGTGCTCGCCGGTCGGCTCGTCGATGATCTCGGACGCCTGGTAGCCCATCTTGGCGGCGAAGTCGGCGAAGGCGGCGCAGTCGTCGTTCTCCCAGGCCAGGGCGAGGTTGAAGCCGGCCAGCCAGCGCGGAGCGCCGCGCGAGACGGAGACGAACTTGCTGTCGCCCTGCCCGTCGGCCAGGGGCTGCTCGGCAATCAGCTTGACGAGATCGGCCCGCCGCGTGGGCAGGCACGAGCCAGCGCCTCCAGGCGCGGCGCCCGCGGCGGTGGCCGGCAGTGCTGCCGCCGGCGCTGCCACAGCAGGCGCAGGCGTACTCGCGGACCGCGCAGAAGCGGGCGAGGCGATCGCTGGAGCTTGCGTGACCGGGGGTTGCGCGGAAGCGGGTGAAGCGACCGCGGGCGGCTGTCGGCTGGCGGGCGGCGGGCTATTGCCGAGGCCGAGGAGCCCGAGCGCTGCCAGCGCGAGAGTCGCCGCCCGTCGCTTCATGGCGGCTACAGGCCGGGGGCGGGGAAGCGCATGAGGAGCTCGCGGACCTCGGCGGCGATCTTGGGCAGCGCCTGCTCGTCGCCGGCCTTGTCGGCGACTATGGCGCGGTCGAGCCAGGCGGCGACGAGCTCCATCTCGGACTCGCCCATCCCGCGGGAGGTGATGGCCGGCGTGCCGATGCGCAGCCCGGAGGGGTCGAAGGGCTTGCGCGGGTCGAAGGGGACGCTGTTGTAGTTGGTCTCGAGACCGGCGCGGTCCAGGGCCTGGGCGGCGCGCTTGCCCGAGATGCCCTTGTTGGTCAGGTCGATGAGGATGAGGTGGTTGTCGGTGCCGCCCGACACCAGGTCGTAGCCGCGGGCGAGCAGCGCCGTCGCCAGCGCCTGGGCGTTGCGCACGATGCCCTGCGCGTAGCGGCGGAAGTCCTCGGTGTGGGCCTCGCGCAGGGCCACCGCCAGGGCGGCGATCTGGGCGTTGTGGGGGCCGCCCTGGAGGCCCGGGAACACCGCCTTGTCGATCGCCGCGGCGTGCTGGCTGTTGCACAGGATGAGTCCCCCGCGCGGCCCGCGCAGGGTCTTGTGAGTCGTCGAGGTCACCACCTCGGCGTGGCCGATCGGGGAGGGGTGGGCCCCGCCGGCGACCAGGCCCGAGATGTGGGCGATATCGGCGACCAGGATCGCGCCGACGCGGCGGGCGATCTCGGCAAAGCCCGGGAAGTCGATGGTGCGCGGCACCGCGGTCCCGCCGCACCACAGGATCTTGGGCTTGTGCTCCTTGGCGAGCTCCTCGACCTGGTTCAGATCGACGCGGCCGGTCTCCTTGCGCACGTGGTAGCCGACCGACTTGAAGTACTTGCCGGAGATCGACACGCTCCAGCCGTGGGTCAGGTGGCCGCCCGAGGGCAGGGCCATGCCCATGATGGTGTCGCCGGGCTGGCAGAAGGCCAGGTAGACCGCGAGGTTGGCCGGCGAGCCGGAGTAGGGCTGCACGTTGGCGTGCTCGGCGCCGAACAGGGCCTTGGCGCGGGCGATGCACAGCGACTCGATCTGGTCGATGTACTGCTGGCCCTCGTAGTAGCGCTTGCCGGGGTAGCCCTCGCTGTACTTGTTGGACAGCGCGGTGCCGGCGGCCGAGAGGACGGCGGCCGAGGTGTAGTTCTCGCTGGGGATGAGGCGGAGCTTGTCGCGCTGGCGCTGGTCCTCCGCGTCGATAAGGGCAGAAACCTCGGGGTCGGTGCGGCTCAAGGCGTCTCGGATCATGGCCAGATTGTTCGGTAAACCCGGCTTTTGTGTCAAGCCGACGAGGAGGCGACCGGGGCTAGGGGATGCCGAGGAGCTTGTGGGTCTGCAGGCTCAGGCGCCACTGCGGGTGGAGCAGGCAGTAGCGCACCGCCAGCGCGGTGTTCTCGGCGCGGGCGGGGCCGTCCATCGGCTGCAGGAAGAAGTGGCCGAAGGGGAGGTGGGCGTAGCGCTCGGGCTCGGCGCCGGGCTGGGGGTAGACCAGCTTCAGCTCGTCGCCGGCGACAAGGCGCAGGGCGGTGCCGGCCTTGGGGCTCACGCAAACCCAGTCGATGCCGCCCTGGGGTCCCGGGCCTTCGGGCAGGGCCAGGGTGCCGTTGGTCTCGATGGCGACCGCGAAGCCGACGGCGTGGAAGGCGGCGACGAGCTCGGCGTCGAGCTGCAGCAGCGGCTCACCGCCGGTGCAGACGATGAGCGGCCGGGCGCGGGAGAGGGCGCTGGCGGGCGGCGCGCTGCTCGCGGCCGGCGGGGAATCGGGGGGCGCCGGGGGCTCGTGCAGGGCGCTGGGCAAGACCTTCCAGGCGGCGGCGGCCAGGGCGGCGGCGGTGGCGAAGCGGCCGCCGCCGGTGCCGTCGGTGCCGACGAAGTCGGTGTCGCAGAACTGGCAGCTGGCGCGCGCCCGATCCTCGGGGCGGCCGCTCCACAGGTTGCAGCCGGTGAAGCGGCAGAACACGGCGGCGCGGCCGGC
>DAOMZC010000416.1:0-6054 GCA_035437965.1 Pseudomonadota bacterium | reverse complement strand
CAGGCCATCTTGCGCGCGACGATGGAGCTTCTGACCGAGTTCCGCTACGCCGAGGTGACCATGGAGGCCATCGCGGCGCGCGCCGGGGTGTCCAAGCAGACCCTGTATAACTGGTGGCCCTCCAAGGCCCGCCTCGCCATGGAGGCGTATGCAGCGACCGCGGCGACGCGCATCCCGGAGCCCGATACGGGCAGCACGCAGGAGGATCTGCAGCGCCTGCTCTGCTACACCTGTCAGGTGCTCGGGCGCGGCGAGACCAGCCTCGGCGCGACCCTGGCGGGCCTTATCGCCGAGGCGCAGTCGGATGAAGAGCTCGGGTGCGAGCTGCGCGAGACGCTCATCGCCGCCCGCCGGCGCATCGCCACGCGCATCCTGACCCGCGGCATGGAGCGCGGCGAGGTGGACCCGGAGCTCGATCTGCAGCTCGTCCTGGATCTGCTTTACGGGCCAATCTGGTACCGGCTGCTCCTGCGCAACGCGCCGCTCAACCGCGCCTTCGCCCACGAGATTGTCGCCCACCTCATGCCGCGGCTCCGCGTCCAGCCCGCCGGCTCGCCCGCGCCGCCCGGCGATGGCGTCCGCCTACCGCGCTGATGCAGTGGGCGGGAGACTCCGGTTATACTGCGACGATGCTTCGGCCTATCGGAACCGCGCTCGGGACTCCCAAGGGACGCGACTCCATCTACTTATCCGCGATCGAGCAGGCCGTGTGCCCCCGCGAGATCACCTTCAGCGGCAACATCGAAGGTCTGATTGAAACGGCCAGCGTGCCGTTTGCGCTGCGCTTCCACGGGCTGCTCGCGCTGCACGCCATCGAGCTCGATTTCAGCGACGCCGAGCACCCGACCTCGCTGGTCGAGGTGATGGACTCCGCGCGGGTCGCGGCCCTCAAAGCGCGAGACCACTCGGCCAAGGTCAAGGACCACCGCCACTTCATCTTCGCGACGTACGATGAGGTCTTCGAGGTGATCTGCGCCGGTTACGAGCTGACGCTGGGCGAGCCGGTCGCGCACCTGCTGGCCCAAGACGATGAAGATGAAGATGAAGATGAAGATGAAGATGCTGAAGATGAGACCTAACTACATCGGGCTATACACAAGCTGAAGCTCGACGCCCGGAGCCGCATTGAGCGGGTTGGTGGTGCCCGGCTTGGGGTTCTGCCAGCCGCAGAAGCCGCCGCCGGTCAGGTCGACCACCTGGTCCTTGCTACTGTAGGTGGCGGAGCCAAGCGGGTTTATGCCATCGTTCAAGAACGCGCTCGGCGCGACCGCGAACTGGGTGCCGCGGAGGTCTATCCGGGCGACCCCGTTCGCCATGCGGTTGCAGCCCATCGCGACGCCGTAGGGCATGGAAGTTACAGGGATCGGGCTTGGTGAGTTGGGATGGTTCAGCATGCCCACGCTGGTGGCGCGGCGCTGATCGCCGCAGCTGACCCGCAGGGTCAGCGGATCGATGCGCACGGCGCTGTACGTAGTCCGCACATCCGTGCCCATGGCGGCGCCGCCCGCTGTGTACTGCGAGAAGTTAGTGACAGCGCTCGGCAGCACGAGATACGAGACGAGCTGACCACCGACAAGCTCGCAGTACGCAGTCCACGGCTTGCTGGGATCATTGTCGATGTAAAGCGTGACCATTCCGGTCTGCTGCTTGTCGCCGCCGGCCTGCGCGCACGTCGCCGGCAGGGTCGGGTCAGCGCCGTCCTTCTGCTGCGGGCTCATGCCGTCCTCGCCCCCACCATCGCCGCCGTCCGCCAGCTGAAACTGCTGTATATAGGGACGCCACAAGACATCGCAGCCCGCGCCCACGCCCAGAAGCCCTACGAGCGCCCCAGCGAGCGGCGCGCGGCTCAGCCCGACCCGCCGGCGCTGGCTGGGCACCGGCGCCGCCCCACCGGCAGAGGCGACGCAGCAGCGGCCGAGGTGACAAGGCGCGGGGCGGCGGTTTGTAGTCATGCAGTTGTCCTGAGGTGGGTTTGCAGTTGCCGGCCCCTTGATTGTAACAGGGTGGCGGGGGCAGAAGCAGAGCCAAGAATATTGCTACTACAAGCTCACACTATCGTGTATCGATTGCCTACATGACCGCCTACCTGAAAAGTCTCGCCTTCTTGATGCTTGCGGCCTGCGGCTCCCCTTCCGAGCTGCCCGATGGGTCGGCCGGGCTGGACGGGCCGCCGGCCCAGGTCTCTCGCGATGGCGACGCCAGCCTTTACTGCCCGGCGGGAACGACGCTCACGCCCTATAAGAGCGAGGTCCGCAAGACCAGCTTTGCCATGGCCGACATGGTGCTCGACCCCGCGGCCGACTACTTCGCCGTGCTCGAGACCAGCGTCGGGCGCCTGGTCCTCGACCTGTATGAGGCGCAGACTCCCATCACGGTCAACTCGTTCGTGTTTTTGACCCTCAATCACTTCTACGACGGCGTCGCGTTCCATCGCGTGCTCGAGGGGTTCGTCGCCCAAGGCGGCGATCCGAACTCGGTCGACAGCCCCTCGGGCACCTGGGGTACCGGCGGCCCCGGATACAAGTTCGGGCTGGAGATCGTAAACGGGTTGAACTTTGACCGGCGCGGCGCCCTGGGGATGGCGCGCGCGGCGATGCCCGACACCAACGGCTCGCAGTTCTTCATCACGCTCGAGCAGGCCGCGAGCCTCAACGGCATGTACACGGTGTTCGGCAAGGTGAGCGAAGGCGACGGAACTCTCGATCTGATAAAGCGCGGACCCGTGCCGGGCGGCTTGGTCAGCAAGGACCCGACGCGCATGGACACCGTCCACATCTGTCAGAAGCCGCGCTGAGCGGCGCCGATCAGCCGGGCAAGGGCTTGTCCAGCGCCCCGACCTTCAAGACCTGCTGCAGCGCCGCCAGCGCGACGGGCTTGGTCATGTGGTGATCGAACCCGGCTTCCTTGGATCGCCGCCTGTCTTCGTCCTGCCCCCAGCCGGTCATGGCGATGAGCTTCACCGACCGCAGCTCTGCGTGCTCGCGGAACTTCACGGCGAGCTCGTAGCCGCTCATCCCCGGCATGCCCAGGTCGAGGAACGCCACCTCGGGTGGGGACGCCGCGGCCAGCTGCAGCGCCGCCGCACCGCCGTGCGCGACTTGCACCTTGTGCCCCTCAAGCCGCAGGAGCATCGCCAGGCTCTCGGCAGCGTCGACGTTGTCATCGACGATGAGGATGCGGCGTGAAGACTCAAGACCGGGGGAGGCCGGCGCCGCGGGGTCTGGAGAACAGACTCCAGTCGCCAGCTCCACGAGCGGGAGCTTGACGATAAACTCACTCCCCCGGCCCAGCCCTTCGCTCCTTGCCTCCACCGTCCCGCCGTGCATCTCGACGAGGTTGCGCACCACTGTAAGGCCGATCCCGAGTCCGCCCTGGGACCGCAGACCGGGCTCCACCTGGACGAACATATCGAAGATCAGCCGGAGCTTCTTCGCCGAGATGCCGATGCCGGAGTCGCGGACCCGGACCAGCGCGCTCTTGTCCGTCCGCTGCACGGTGAGCTGGATGGTGCCCCCCGCATCGGTGTACTTGGCGGCGTTATTGAGCAGGTTTGCCACCACCTGGGCCATGCGCACCACGTCCACCGATACCCAGACCGGCTCGCTGCCCAGAGTCACCTGGAGGGTGTGGCGCATGGCGTCGATCGCCGGGCGCGCGGTCTCTACCGCCCGGGCGACCACCGCGGTGAGGTCGGTCTGCTCGCGCCGCAGCTCGATCTTCCCGCGCATGATGCGCGAGACATCCAGCAGGTCGTCGACCATGCGGGTGAGGGCGTGCACCTGGCGCTCGGCCATCTCGCGCGCCCGCACCGCCATCGGCCCGTTGTGACCGGCGAGCTTCAGGATCTGCAGCGCGCTCGTGATCGGGGCGAGCGGATTGCGCAGCTCGTGCCCCAGCACCGCCAGGAACTCGTCCTTCTTCCGATCGGCCTCGAGCACCGTCTGATAAAGTCGCGAGTTGTCGATCGCCACGGCCGCCTGGGCGGCGATGCCCTCGACGAGCCGCTCGTGCCGCTTGGTGAAGACGCCGGCCTCCCGGTGCCCGAAAAAGAGCCCGCCCAGGACCTCTCCGGAGCGGGAGGTAACCGGAACGGCGAGGTAGCTGGTGACCGGCAGGTGGCCCTCGGGCATGCCGCGATAAGGAGCGTTTTTGCCGTAGCGCGGATCCTTGGTCACGTCGGCGATGCGCAGCACGCCGCGGCCCCTGAAGGTCGGCTCGAAGATCTGGGTGTTGCGCGGCATGGGAAAGCTGGAAAAGGCCGAGCGGGGGACCCCGGACAGGGTGTAAAGCGTGTAGGACTCGCCCCGCTCGTTTACCAGGTTGTAGAAAAAGGCCCCGAACTGCGCCCCGGTAATCTGCGTGGACTCATCGGTCACAGTCTGGACGATCTTCTCCAGGTCGAGCTCCGCGGCGAGCGTCAGACCGATGCGGTGGAGCGTCTCGGTAATGCGCGCCTCTTCGCGCAGCGCCTCTTCGGAGCTCCGCCGCGCCGTGATGTCCTGCACGATGCCGAGCATGCCCGTCGGCTGGCCGGCCGGGGAATACTGCGCCCGCCCGAGCGCCGCCACCCAGACCTGGGTGCCATCGGCCCGGTTGACCCGGTACTCGATGTCGTACTGCGTGTGCTCGGCCACCGCCTGCTCTACCTGCAGGCGCGCCCGGTCGCGATCGTCCTCGTGCAGCAGCCCCTGCATCTGCTTCCAGGTGAGGTGCGGTCCGGGCGGAATGCCGAAGATCTCGGCCGCCCGCGCGGAGAAGCTCACCACGTCGCTCGCCGCGTCCCAGCTCCAGTCGCCGAAGCGCGCCGCCGAGAGGGCCAGGTTCAGCCGCTCCGCGCTCGCCCGCAGCGCCTCTTCGGCGCGCTTCTGCGGGGTGATGTCGCGGGTGATGACCGAGGCGCCGATCAGGTGTCCCTCGGCGTCGTTGAGCGGGGAGTAGCTCACCGACACCGCGATGGTGCTGCCGTTCTTGCGCCGGCGCGTCGTCTCGAAGTGCCCCAGCCGCTCGCCTCTCTGGAGCCGGTGCAAGCAGTCCGCCACCTCGGCATGACGGTCGGGCGGAATCAGGACCGAGAACGGCGTCCCGATGATCTCCGCCGCGGAGTAGCCATAGAGGCGCTCGGCGCCCGCGTTCCAGGTGGTGACCCGCCCGCTGAGATCCTTGGACACGATGGCGTCGTCCGAGCACTCGACGATGGCCGAGAGCCGCTGCCGCGTCTCCTCGGCGCGCCGGCGCTCGGCATCGGCCGCCGCCAGGCCGTCGGTGACCGCCGCGAGCTTGGCGCCCAAGAGAGCCAGCGAGCGCTCAAGCTCGTGCGTCCGCAGCTCCAGCGCCTCCTTGGTCCGGACGAGCTCCGCGACCTCGGCTGAGCTGCGATTGCCGTCGGTCGGCGCGCTAGAAATAGTCATCTGTAAGAGATTCTAGGTCTGCGCCGCCGGAAAAGCGAATGGTCGCCACCGCCCACCGCCCCGTTGGTGCTAGCGTCTGCCGCAAGCAGTGACTATCGAATTTTTTTCTGTTATCTTGGTTATATTTTTACCATAAAACCCCTTCCGGGTCTCCCGAAGGACCTTCATGAGCGACCCCCGACTGCGGACACGGCACGCCGTCCTCCTCGCCTGGTTCCTGCTCCTGCTCGTCGTGCCCGCGGCGCCCGCGGCGGCCGGCCCGCACTCTCCCGACGACGGCTGCCTGAACGACGGCGTTTGCCTCGGCCACTACAACCACGCAGTGAAGCTGTTTGAGGGCGGGCGGTTCGAGCTCGCGCTGACCGAGTTTCAGGCGGCCTACCGCCGGCGGCAGATGCCCTGGCTGCTGATCAACATCGGCCGCACCCTGCATCGCCTCGGCCGCCCGCGCGAGGCGCTCGAGTACTACGATCGCCACCGCCAAGCCGAGGCCAAGCCCGACGCCGAGACGCTCGATCGGCTGGAGAAGTACACCGCCCAGGCGCGCGCGCCCGCCGAGACCAACCCGACCGGCGCCCCGCCGACGCCCGAGCCCGCGACCGACGCGGCGGCGACGCCCGAAGCCGCCGCACCGGCGCCGGCGAGT
>DAOMZC010000415.1:0-6059 GCA_035437965.1 Pseudomonadota bacterium | reverse complement strand
CGGTCACTCGGAGCTGCCGCTGCAGTTCTTCGGGCCGCTCCTGCAAAAAAGCGGCCTGCCGGCGCGGCGTTCCTGACCGGGCCCCGGGCAGGCGGCCTACCTTGCCAGTTTGGGGCGCCCGCGGCGGCGCTCGGGCCTCTTGGGAGGCAAAACCCGGGCCGCCCGGCTGCTGCAGGCTTGCAATTGGGCCCGCGGATCGCCTAGGTTGAGTCGCCCTTGGATCGACCAAGGCTCACTGGCCAAGGGGCGGCAAGCACCTTGACCAGCCTGGGTAGAGGCCCGCAGGCCCCGGGGCAACCGCGCTGCGACCAGCAAGGTAAATGGTGCATGGCAAACGTAGTTATCGTTGGTGCCCAGTGGGGCGATGAAGGCAAGGGTAAGGTTGTCGACCTGTACACCGAGTTCGCGGACGTGGTGGTCCGCTTCGGTGGCGGCGCCAACGCCGGCCACACCCTGGTGGTAGGCGGCCAGAAGCTGGTCACCCACCTTATCCCCTCGGGTGTGCTGCGCGGTCGCGGCAAGCGCTGCGTGCTCGCCGATGGCATGGTGATTGACCCCAAGACCCTCCTCGATGAGATAAAGGAGCTGCGCGACCGGGGCCTTTTGAGCGACGACCGCGACCTCATCATCGGCGAGCGCGCGCACGTCATCCTGCCGCACCACAAGGAGCTCGACCGCCTGCGCGAGGAGGGCAAGGGGGCGCTCGGGACGACGCGGCGCGGCATTGGTCCGGCCTACGAGGCCAAGATGGCGCGGCGCGGCATCCGCATGCGCGACCTGCTCGGGCGGGAGCGGCTGCGCGAGCGGCTCTGCCACCAGCTT
This sequence comes from Pseudomonadota bacterium, assembly GCA_035437965.1. Taxonomy (GTDB): domain Bacteria; phylum Myxococcota_A; class Polyangia; order Palsa-1104; family JAEUJZ01; genus CALFML01. The sequence goes on along the minus strand of DAOMZC010000415.1, from coordinate 5,237 downwards.
GAGGACTGCCTGCCGCTGCTCCGCCACCTCGGGGAAGCTGCGCCTCCTCCCGACATCGACGCCGTGACCGACGAGTACCTGGGCTACGGGGAGCGACTGCGGGCCAACATCCAGGACGCCACGCGGGTGCTGCACGACGAGATGAAGCGCGGCCAGCACGTCCTGTTCGAGGGGGCCCAGGGCGCGCTGCTCGACATCGATCACGGGACGTATCCCTATGTGACCTCGTCGACCACCCTGGCCGGCGGCGCCCTGGCCAGCTGCGGCGTCGGGCCGATGGCCGTCACCGCGGTGATTGGGATCGCCAAAGCCTACACGACGCGGGTCGGCTCGGGGCCGTTCCCGACCGAGATCACCGGCGAGCTCGGCGAGCGGCTGCGCACCGCCGGCGGCGAGTTCGGGGCGACCACCGGGCGGCCCCGGCGCTGCGGCTGGCTCGACATCGCCGGTCTGCGGCTGGCGGTGCGTTATAATGGCATGTCAGGTCTGGCGCTTACAAAGCTGGACGTGCTGGCCGGCTATAAGAAGGTGAAGATCTGTGTCGGGTATCGCCTGGAGGCGGTGCCCGGGGGCAGCGGCGTCAGCGAGACCCGCGACGAGCTGCCGACGGACCCCGAGGACATCCAGCGCGCCGTGCCGGTGTACGAAGAGCTCGATGGCTGGGACACCAACTTGCAAAATGTCCGCGATGTGGAAGATCTTCCCCAGAGCGCCCGGCGTTATGTAAGGCGCATCGAGACCCTGCTCGGTGTAGATTGCTACCTCATTTCAGTAGGTCCAGGTCGAGCCGAAACGATCATGCTCAAAAACCCATTCCGCTAGGATCTACAGGGCTTACGGTTAACGGTTACTTGGGGGTACGGCGAGCTTGCGGTCGAAAGCGGGAATCGTATAAGCTGAGCCTCAATAGCTACCCCTGACAGCACGCAGAGGGAACACTTTCAACATGAAAATCGTCTGCGACAACTGCACCACGAAGTACCAGATTGCCGACGAGAAGGTCAGCGGCAAGGCGTTCAAGATCCGGTGCAAGAAGTGCGGCCATGTGATTGTGGTCAACAAGAGCCCCGGCGAGGCCAGCTCTGCGCAGCAGGCGCAGCCTGAGGCCGGAGCGGCGCCCGCCGAAGCCGCCCCCCCAGCCGCCGAGCCGGCTCCGGCCAGCGACGCAGTCTGGCACTTGGTGATCGATCGCGAGCAGGTCGGCCCGATGACCGCCGAGGAAGTAAAGGCGAAGATCAAGGGCGGCCAGGTCGACGCGGAGACCTACGGCTGGAAAGAAGGCTTCGAGGACTGGCTCAAGCTGTCGGCCATCGACAACTTCAAGGGCGATTTCGCCAGCCGGGGCAGCGACGACCAGGCGACGCGGCGAGCGGAGCCGGCGCCGGCCCAGCAGCAGCAGCCGATGGCGGATCCGGGGGCCGACCTGTTCGGTGCCGCCGCCGCGCAGGCGCCGCGCACCGCCTCGCCGGCCGCCCCGACGCTTATGACCGACAACGCAGGCTCCGACCTCATGGCCGCGCGCGCTCCGGCAGAGCCGCCGATGAGCAGCGGGCAGGAGAGCGAGGCGCTCGGGGCCGGCAAGGGCATGAAGGGTGCCCGCAGCGAGAACTCGGTGCTGTTCTCGCTGAACAACCTCTCGGCGCTGGCCGGCGGTAGCGAGAACCAGGGCCGGGCGGCCCCGGCGGCGGCGCCGGACAAGCCCGGCTACGCCAACGTGCAGAGCGAGGCCTCCGGCCTCATCGACATCCGCGCCATGGCAGCGGCGCACCTGTCCTCGAGCAACCAGGGCGGTCCGAGCAACAACCGCGGGCCGGACCTGCTGATGGGCCCTGACATCGCGCCGGTGTTCGCGCCGGTGGCGACCAACATGCTGATGCCGAGCGCCGAGCCCCAGGGCATCCCCAAGTGGGTGTTCGCCCTGGTCGGGGTGGGCGGTCTGGCGATCGTCGGCATGATCGTCTTTTTGATCATCTATCTGCAGGCGCCGACGCCGCCGGTCGTCGCGACCGGACCGGGGACTACCAGCCCCGGCACCCCGCCGGGACCGGGGACCACGGTGGGGACCTCGCCCGCGCCCAGCGCGCCCGATACCGTTGCCAAGCCGACGACCCCGAGCAGCGGTACGACCAGCCCGGGTACCACCGCCACCCCGCCGACCAAGCCCTCGGGGGGCGACACCAGCAGCTCCAAGCCAAGCCGGCCGAGCCGCTCCGACAAGGGTGACAAGGGCGACAAGCCCAGCAAGTCCAAGGACTCGGCCCCGGCGGCCAAGCCGGACAAAGAGCCGGACATCCCCGCGCCGCCGCCCAAGGCCGAGCCGCCGGTGAAGAAGGACAAGCCGCCCAAGGCCAAGGATGATCTCGACTCGCTGCTCGACACCGCGAGCTCGGGGTCGGGCGGCAAGCCCAAGGCGGCCGAGAAGAAGGATCTGCCCGAGCAGCTCAGCCGCGACCAGATCAGCAGCGGCTTCAAGAGCGCCAACACCAGCGCCTGCAAGGCTGAGGGGGCTTCGGGCATCTACAACGTCAAGCTGACCATCGGCCGCAACGGCCGGGTCAGCGACGCCAACGTGGTCAGCGGCGGCGATGGCAAGGACTGCGTCGGCAAGGCCGTCAAGGGGGCGAAGTTCCCCGAGTTCAGCGGCGATCCGATGTCGCTGACCTATCCGTTCATCGTGCGCTGAAAAGCGACCGGCTTCTCCCGCAACGCCTGGGTCCCGAGCGGACCCGGGCGTTTTTGTTTTTCCTCAATTGTTATTGAGTTAAGCGCAGTGCGGTTTCGCTGCCGATTTAATAAATAGCGTGCGTAACTGCAGCGAAATAAATGTTGGATTGAACGGGGGGCGCGAAAAGGTCTTCGGTTTTGACCGGAAGTTACAGGCTGCGGCAAGGCAAAGACATGGTCTGGTACCAGACGTTGCGTCGGTACGTTGTCCGCGGTCCGGACTTCAGCTCTGCCCTGGGGTCAAGTGGCGGACCCGCCGCACCACGCGCGCGACGACCTTGAGTCCGACGCCGGAGATGAACACCGCCACCGAGAAAGCGACGATGAGCAACACCAGGTAGCCCCAGCTCGGGCACCTATCGATCAGCGCATCAACGATGACGAGCGCCATGCCTCAAGCCTCCTCTGCCCGCTGGCCGCGCGGCCCCGCTGCCGCGATTCTGGTGCGCAACTTCGTGCGCTGTTTCGACCATAGGACGTCTCTACAGGACATAAGTAGGCAACTTTCGTGCCTGGGGCGGCGATATCCGGGCTCGTATGGATTCCGGCAGTTACACGGGCGCCGGCTGCGTCGTCTCGGTTGCACTGCGTAGGGGCCTACGCAGGTCGGATGTCTGATCGTTGGTTCGTTTTTCAGCAGAGTTTTGGAAGATATACGACCACATCGAGCGCAGCAGCAGTTTTCTTTTCAGGAGGGCGCCGGGAAGACGCAGCGCACGCCGTTGCCGTCGTAGCGCTGCAGCTCGGGCAGGCTGAACTCGCGGAACCACGTGCGCAGCTCCTTGGTCTGGGAGCTCTGGAATGAGCCGCCGCGGCGGGCGCGCAGGACGCCGGTGGGCGGTCCTTGCGGATCGACGCAGCCGCTGCTACAGGCGGCGTAGGCGTCCTCGGCGTAGTAGTCGGCGGTCCACTCCCACAGGTTGCCCGCCATGTCGACGGCGTAGGCGGCGCTGCGCAGCATCGCGCCCTTGCGGCTGGCCTCGGCGGCTTCCCAGGGCGCGCCGGGGCAGCTGGTGCCGGCCCAGTTCACCCCCTGGTCGCAGCCGACCGGCGCCGCCCGCCCCCAGCCGAAGGCCCGGCGATCGCGCCCGCGCGCCGCCTTCTCCCACTCCGCCTCGGTCGGCAGCCGGCCCCCGAGGTAGGCGCAGGCGGCCGCCGCTTCGGAGAAGAACAGGCAGCTCATGGGCAGCCCCTCGTGAGTGTCGGGCGTCGGCGTCCAGGTGGCGAGGTCGTTGCTGCAGCGGAGCTCGGGCGGCGCCGGACACTGGCCGGCGGTGGTGCACTCGCGGTACTGCGCGACCGTGAGCTCGGTCCGGCTGATGCAGAAGCTGCGGGTCAGGGTCACGGCGTGGACCGGCTGGGCGTTGGGGTCGCAGTCGGTGTCGCTGCTGGTGCAGCCGCGGGTGAAGATCCCCGCCCCGACGTAGGCGCCGCCGAGCGGGCAGCCGGGATCGACGCACTGCTGGTTGCGGCAGGCGCGCAGCACCGGCTGGGCGTCGCAGTCGTCATCGCTCCTGCAGTTGGCGGCGCCGCCGTCCACCGGCGCGAGCGACGGGTCTTCGGCGAAACAGCCGACCAGCAGGGCAAGCAGAGCGGCGCGCGGCACAAGGCGCATGGCGGACTCCTTGGCTCTCTCGCCGAGCGAGCGTCTAGAGGGACCGGCTGATCGTAGCACGAAGCCCGGGGGGTCTGGGGCGACCGCGACGGCGGCTCAGGTCGGGCGGGTCTTGGCCCGCGCATACAGGCGCACGGGAGTCCCGACGAAGCCGAAGGTGTCGCGGAGCTGGTTCTGCAGGTAGCGCTGATACGAGAAGTGCATGCCGTCGGGCTGGTTCACCGAGATGACGAACGTCGGCGGCCGCGTCTGCGCCTGGGTGATGTAGTAGAGCCGGATCGGCTTGCCGCTGTGCAGCGGTGGCGGGTGCTTCTGGACGATGCCCGAGAAGAAGCGGTTGAGCTCCCCCGTCGCGACGCGCCGGGCGTAGGAGGCGTAGCAGCGCTGCGACTCGGTGAGCAGCCGCAGCACGTTCTTCTTCTCGGCCGCCGAGCAGGACAGCTGCAGCGCCCACGGCACGAACTGCAGCTGCCGGTCGCGGTTCTCGGTGAGCAGCTTCTCGTCCTTGGCGGTGATCAGATCGCGCTTGTTGAAGGCGATGATCAGCACCTTGCCGGCGTCGGCGACCAGGCCCGCGATCTTGGCGTCCTGCTCGCCGATGCCCGCCTGGGCGTCGATCACCAGGATGGCGATGTCGGCGCGGTTGACCGCCTTTTCGGCCATCGCGACGGCGACCTTCTCCATCGGCTCGTAGACGCGGGCGCGGCGGCGGATGCCGGCGGTGTCGATGAGGAGGTAGCGCTGTCCCTTGTGCTCGATCAGGGTGTCGACCGGATCCCGGGTCGTGCCCGGAGTCGAGTCGACGATCATGCGCTCCTCGCCGCACAGGGCGTTGACCAGCGATGACTTGCCGGCGTTGGGGCGGCCGACCAGGGCGATGCGGATGACGGCCGGCTCG
>DAOMZC010000414.1:0-6068 GCA_035437965.1 Pseudomonadota bacterium | reverse complement strand
CCAGCTGCTCGCCTTCGCGCTGCTCGGGCAGGAACTTCGCCTCCAGCCAGCGGAAGAGGTAGTCCATGATCGAGGAGGCGCGGGGGATCTCGGCGTTGCCGGTCCAGCCCGACGGCTCGAAGCGGGTGCGGCTGAACTTGTCGACGAGCAGCTTGAGCGGGACGCCGTGCTGCAGGGCGAGGGACACGGCGGTCGCGAACGAGTCCATGAGGCCGGAGATGGTCGAGCCCTCCTTGGCCATGCGGACGAAGATCTCGCCGGGGGCGCCGTCCTCGTACATGCCGACGTGGATGTAGCCGTCGTGGCCGGCGATCTGGAACTTGTGGGTCAGCGAGCGGCGCTCGTCGGGGAGCTTGCGGCGCACGGCGACCGGCGGGCCCTTGGGGTTGGCGAGGGCGGCGACGTGCTGGAGGAAGTCCTCGATCGACAGGCTGTAGTTGCCCTGGAGCTGGGCGCGCGCCGCCTCGGGCAGGCGATCGAGCAGGGCGCCGAGGGCGGAGGCGGCGGAGCCGGCCTTGTCGTTGGCGGTCTCGCGCTTGCTGGTCGACAGCGGCTGGCTGCGCTTGCAGCCGTCGCGGTACACGGCGATCGCCTTGAGGCCGAGGCGCCAGGCCTGCATGTAGGCGTCGGCGATGTCCTGCACGCTGCAGTCGCTGGGCAGGTTGACGGTCTTGCTGATGGCGCCGGAGAGGAACGGCTGGGCCGCCGCCATCATCTTGATGTGCCCCATGGGCTGGATCGAGCGGGTGCCGTTCTGGGCGCGGAAGGCGCAGTCGAAGACCGGCAGGTGCTCGGGCCGCAGCTCGGGGGCGCCTTCGATGGTGTCGTTCTCGCTGATGTAGCTGACGATCGAGCGCTGGGCGGGCTCGTCGTAGCCCAGGCGCGACAGCGCTTCGGCGACGCTGTTGTTGGTGATCTTGAGCATGCCGCCGCCGACCAGGCGCTTGTACTTGACCAGGGCGATGTCGGGCTCGATGCCGGTGGTGTCGCAGTCCATCATGAAGCCGATGGTGCCGGTGGGGGCGAGCACGGTGGCCTGGGCGTTGCGGAAGCCGTGCTGGTTGCCTATTTCGATCGCCTCGTCCCACGACTTGCGGGCGGCGGCGAGCAGATCGTAGGGGCACAGCGCCGAGTCGATGTAGTCGACGTGGCGGCGGTGCTTCTGCATGACCCCGAGGAACGGCTTGCGATTCTTCTGGTAGCCGGCGAACGGGCCGGTGACGTCGCGCGCGATCTCGGCGCTCATGCGGTACGAGCGGCCGCCCATGAGCGCCGTGATCGCCCCGGCGTAGGCCCGTCCGGCGTCGGAGTCATAGGGCAGCCCGCGCGACATGAGCAGCGCCCCGAGGTTGGCGTAGCCAAGGCCGAGCGGCCGGAAGGCGTGGCTGTTCTGGCCGATGCGCTCGGTCGGGTAGCGGGCGCTGTCGACGATGATCTCCTGCGCCAGGGTGGTCAGATCGACGGCGCGCTCGAAGGCCGCGATGTCGAAGTCGCCGGCGTTCTTGTGGCCGATCGGGAACTGGAACTTGCGCAGGTTGAGGCTCGCCAGGTTGCACGCGCTGTCGTCGAGGAACATGTACTCGGAGCAGGGGTTGCTGGCGTTTATGCGATCGGTCTCGGGGCAGGTGTGCCAGTCGTTGACGGTGGTGTCGAACTGCAGGCCGGGGTCGCCGCACTGGTGGGCCGCCTCGGCGATCTGCGTCCACAGCTCGCGCGCCTTGTAGGTGTCGACGACGGCGCCGGTGGTCACGGCCTTGGTCTGCCACGACCGGTCGTGCACCACCGCCTCCATGAACGAGTCGGTGACGCGCACCGAGTTGTTGCTGTTCTGGAAGAAGATGGAGTTGTAGGCCTCGCCGTTGAAGCTGCCGTCGTAGCCGGAGTCGATGAGCGCCCACGCCTTGCGCTCCTCGGTGGCCTTGCAGCTGATGTACTCGACGATGTCGGGGTGATCGATGTTGAGCACGACCATCTTGGCGGCGCGGCGGGTCTTGCCGCCCGACTTGATGACCCCGGCGAAGGCGTCGAAGCCCTTCATGAACGAGACCGGCCCCGAGGCCCCGCCGCCGCCCTGCAGCGCCTCGCGCGAGCTGCGGATGGTCGAGAAGTTGGTGCCGGTGCCCGAGCCGAACTTGAACAGCATGCCCTCGGTCTTGGCGAGCGAGAGGATGCTGTCCATGGTGTCGCTGACCGAGTTGATGAAGCACGCCGAGCACTGCGGCTCGGCCTCGACGCCGACGTTGAACCACACCGGCGAGTTGAAGGCCATCTTCTGCTCGACGAGGAGGTGGGTCAGCTCGTCGTGGAAGACGCGAGCGTCGGCGGGGGTCTTGAAGTAGCCGGCCTTCTCGCCCCACTTGGTGATGGTCGAGGAGACGCGGCCGATGAGCTGCCGCACCGAGCGCTCACGGGTCGGGGTTCCCAGGGCGCCGCGGAAGTACTTCTGCACGACGACGTTGGTCGCCAGCTGCGACCAGCCGGCCGGGACCTCGACGTCCTTTTGCTCGAAGAAGACCTTGCCGCCGTCACCGGTGATCGCCGCGGTGCGCAGCTCCCACTTCACCTCGTCGAAGGGGTCACGCCCCTCGCGGGTGAACAGGCGCGACATGGCGAGGCCGCGCGCCTTGGCCGGCTCGGCGGCGCTCTTGGCGGGCTTCTTGGCGGCGCTCGCCCCGCTGGCCGGCGCTTTTTTGCGCGCGCTCGCGGCCGGGGCCGCCGGGGCTGTAGTTGCCGTAGATGATGGCTTGGCCTTGCTCACAGACTTGTGTGAATACCCCCGGGTTCCCTGCCCATTCATCATAACGGTCGTAGCTGATTGATCGACGGCTTCGTGACGCTCGTGCATTGCAGACCCCATTACTTCCCCGTTGCTTGCAGGTCGCCCACCCCAGTGGGAGATACCCCGCCCAAGCGGCTCTCCACAGGTCAACAGGTCAAACGCCCCAGCGCGGCGCGTCCACCGGGACGCTACGCTGAGAAATTACTTGCGAAATCAAACCCTTGGGTGGACGGCTTGGAGGCGGGTGGTGTAAGCGAATCAGGTTTCGTTTCGGCTACTTGCACCGCGCTTGCCCAAGGATGGGTGAAGTAACATGTAGGGCAGGCTATGGCAACGTCGATCGCAACGGCGATTGGCATCCCCTCGGTGAGCCGTTTTCCGGCGCCCACGGCTAGGAGTTTTGCTAGGGAGTTTTGCTAGGAGTTTTACCAGAGCATGGCCGCTCGCCACCCGCTGTCCAGACCACTGATTTTATTGTTTTTTTCGATGCTGCTCGGCTTCGCTGGGCAGGGGTGTCGCAGGCAAGCAGGCTCATCTATTAAAGGAGGCGATTTGGGGCCGCAAGCGGCCGGGACAGGGGCCCTGCCAGCGGGCCTTGGGCGGCCGGCCCGGCGGATCGTTTCGCTTACCCCATCGCTTACCGAGATCGTCTTTGCCCTCGGCGCCGGCGAGCGGGTCGTCGGCGTGTCCGACTACTGCGACTATCCGCCCGCCGCCAAGACGCGGCCGCGGGTCGGGACCTTCCTGCAGCCGAGCGTCGAGAAGATCCTGGCGCTGCGCCCCGATCTGGTGCTCGTCGATGGGGTGCAAAAGGACGTGGCGGCGGCGCTGCAGGCGGCGGGCGGGGGGGCGACGGTGCTGGCGATCGCGATGAACGATCTGGCCCAGGTGCGGGCGGCGATCACCCAGGTCGGGGCGGCGCTCTCGGCCGAGCCGGCGGCGGCGGCGGCGCTGGCCCAGCTGGACGGCGAGCTTGCCGAGGTGCGGCGCCTGGTTGAAAGCCGCGGGGCGCGGCCGCCGCGCAAGGTGCTGTTCGTGGTCGATCGCCAGCTCGGCGGGCTGCGCGGTCTGGTCGTCGCCGGACCCGGCACCTACCTCGACGAGCTGGTGCGGCTGGCCGGCGGGGTCAACGTCTTCGCCGATCTGAAGCTCCGCTACGCCAAGATCGCCGTCGAGTCGCTGGAGGAGCGCCAGCCCGAGGTCATCCTCGACGTCGTCCACATCGAGGCCGGGGGCGAGGAGAGCGGCCGCGCCGACTGGCTCGCCCTGCCCAGCATCAAGGCGGTGCGCGATGGGCGGGTCTACATCCTCGCCGATCGCGAGTTCGTCACCCCGGGCCCGCGGCTCGGCAAGGCCCTGCACAAGCTCGCCCGCCTGATCGGCGAGGACACCGGGGCGAGCACCGGCAAGAACGCCGACACCGACCAGGGCGCGGGTGCCGGCCCCGGCCAGGGCGCGAGCACGGGCACCGGCCAGGGCGCGGGCACCGGCCAGGGCGCGGGCATCGGTCAGGGCGCGGGCATCGGTCAGGGCGCGAGCACCGGTCAGGGCACGAGCACGGGCCCCGGTCAGGGCGCGGGCCCCGGTCAGGGCGCGGGCCCCGGTCAGGGCGCGGGCCCCGGTCGGGGCGCCACCGCGCCGCCGCGCTAAGGGGACGTCGCGAGCAGTCGGTCGGGCGCCGCCGGGACGAGTACACTTGTGATAAGGAGAATCTGGAATGACCACTTCCGCGCGCCGCTCGACCTGGCAGACCCTGAACCGCGAGACGTTCGACCTCCTGGTCATCGGCGGCGGGATCACCGGGGCGGGCATCGCTCGTGACGCGGCGCTGCGCGGGCTCAAAGTGGCGCTCTTCGACAAGGCCGACTTCGGCGCCGGGACGAGCAGCAAGTCTTCCAAGCTCATCCACGGCGGGCTGCGCTACCTGCAGCACGGCGAGCTGGGGCTGGTCTTCGAGGCGGTGAGCGAGCGCACGCGCCTGCTCAAGCTGGCCCCGCACCTGGTCCGGCCGCAGCAGTTCCTGGTGCCGGCGTACAAGGGCCAGTATCCGGGGCGGATGGCGCTCGGCGCCGGGCTGTCGCTCTATGACGCGCTGTCGAAGTTCTCGGCGCCGGGGCGCCACCGGGCCTACCGGACGCGGGCGCTCTTGCAGCGCGAGCCCGGCCTGCGGCGCGAGGCGCTGACCGGCGGGGTGACCTACTACGACAGCATCACCGACGACTCGCGGCTGACCCTGGAGAACATCCTGGACGCCCGGGCGCACGGGGCCCAGGTCCTGTCGTACGCCCGCATCACCGGCTTCATCGAGGGCAGCGGGGCGCAGGCGGGCGCGATCCTGGGCGTGCAGGTCGAGGGGCTGCCCGGTCCGGGGGCCGCCGCCGATCCCGAAGAGCGGGCGACCGTACGCGCCAAGGTGACGGTGAACGCCACCGGACCGTGGTCCGATCAAGTGCTGCGCCTCCTGCAGCACGATCAGCCGGCGCCGGTGCTGCGGCCGACCAAGGGCGCCCACGTCGTGCTCGACGCGAGCCGGCTGCCGGTGCGCCACGCCGTGGTGATGCAGACGCCGCAGGACCAGCGGGTGATGTTCGCGATCCCGTGGACCGACCCCGACAACCCCGCGGCCAGCCGCACGATCCTCGGGACCACCGACACCGACTTCCAGGGGGACCCGGACCGGGTCGCCGCCGACGCCGCCGATGTCGAGTACCTGCTGGCCGCCGCCAACTACTACTTCCCGTCCGCCGAGCTCGTCCCCGCAGACGTGCTGGCGACCTGGGCCGGGCTGCGGCCGCTGGTCATGCCCAACGCCCCCGGGCTCGACGCCTCGAGCGTCTCGCGCGAGCACCGCATCATGAGCCGGCCGGGCCTCATCACCATCGTCGGCGGCAAGCTGACGACCTACAGGCGGATGGCGGCGCAGCTGCTCGATGAGGCGTACAAGCAGCTCGGGGTGGCGGAGCCGCGCTGCCCGACAAATGAGCGGCCGCTGCCGGGCGCGGCGGGGCTGTCGCCGGCGCGCAAGGGGGTCGAGCCGGTGCTGAGCGTGGCGCTGGCGCTGCAGGCGCTGGGGATCCCGGGGCTCGATCGCCAGGTGGCGATGCACTGGGCGCACAACTATGGCGTGCGGGCGCTGCGGCTCGGCCAGCGGGTCGTCGAGCAGCTCAGCGGGGGCGGCGGGCCGCCGGGCGGCACCGAGCGCCTCGACCGCGAGCTGCCCTACCTGTACGCCGAGGTCGAGCTGGCGGTCGAGGAGGACGGGGCGCTGCGGCTCGATGACGTGCTGGCG
>DAOMZC010000413.1:0-6069 GCA_035437965.1 Pseudomonadota bacterium | reverse complement strand
GCGCGGACGAGGCGCGCGGAGCAAGCGCCTCGAGCCGCTCCTTGGCGGCGGCGCGCACCGCCTTCACCTTGGCGCGCTTTACCACATACTCCAGCTGCGCCGCGTCCTTGAGCTGCCCGAGCGCCAAGAGCCCGATCTCCTTGACCGCGTCGCTCACCGCCAGCTCGCGCAGCACCTCGAGATCGCGGATCTGCTCGGCCGCCTCCAGGCGCAGCTTGGCGTCGCTGCACCGCCGCGCCACATCGGCCCGCCACTTGTCATCGGTGAGCCGCTCCAGCGCCTGCCGCTGCACGGTCTCGAAGGCGGCCCGGCAGGCGACCTCGGCGAGCGCGCGCTTGTCGCTGAGCAGCCCGACCGCGGTGAGGCAGCGCGCCTCATCGTCTTCGCCGAGCGCCGCGTCGAGCAGCAGCTCGCTCGCCTTCTCGGCGGCGTCGCGGCGCAGGCTCTCGTCGGGATCGCGCACCGCCAGCTCGCCCAGGAGCTCCGGGTCGTCGATCTTCTTCAGGGCGACCCGCCGCACCCGGGGGTCGCGATCCTGCCGCACCACCTGCGCCAGCTCGGCCGCGTCATCGGTCGTAAAACCCTTTACCGCCTCGAGGCGGACACTCGGGTCGCTGTGCTTCCACTTAGGTCTGAAAAGGTCAAGAAATCCCATAGGTTGGTCTCCAACGCGGCCCAATGTAGCGCGGACGCCGCCCCGGCGGCAATCCGCAACCCCGACTAGCAGCGAATATCGCTGAGGGCGCTGCTCAGCGGGCGGTCACCGTTTTGTCACTGGCTGTCACTGGCTGTCACCGGCAATCACCGTCCTGCCATGAGCGCCCAGTACGTCATGCCGGCCGCGGCGAAGCCGACAAACCAGGAAAAATCGAACAGCGGCTTCAGCGCCGGAACGAGCAGCCCGCCCCAGGCCAGGGCGCAGCCGACCGCGGTCGCCGCCACCGCGCGCAGGTTCCAGCCGCGCGCGTACTTGTAGGCGCCGCCGGGGATGTACAGGTCGTGCAGCCGGAGCGCCCGCCGGCGGATGACCCAGTAGTCGACGATCATCACCGCCGCCACCGACCCCAGGCCCCCCGAGTAAAGGACCAGCCAGTTGACGATGTACGAGTGCGCGTCCTCGGTCAGCTTCCACGGCATGAACAAGATGCCGAGGACCCCGGTGCACAGGGCGCCGCGGCGGAAGGTGATGCGGCGCGGCCAGGCGTTGGCGAAGTCGTTGGCCGGCGAGACCACGTTGGCGGCGATGTTGACCGCCAGGGTCGCGATGACCAGGGTGAGCGCCGACATCCCGACCCACAGCGGGTCTTTGAGCTCGCCGATGAGGAGCTCGGGCTTCCAGATGACGCGGCCGAAGATCACCGCGGTGGCGCTGGTGATGATCACCGCCATCGCCGAGAAGCCGAGCATCGTCGTCGGCAGCGCCACCGCCTGGCCGATCATCTGCTCGCGCTGGCTGCGCCCGTAGCGGGTAAAGTCCGGCATGTTCAAAGACAGCGTCGCCCAGAACCCGACCATCCCGGTCAGCGCCAGCGGGAACGCCTTCCAGAACTCGCCGGCGGACAGCCGGCCCGGCTGCGCCATGATCGGCCCCAGGCCGTGCGCCCGCCACACCGCCCAGCCGAGCAGCACCGCCGCCATCACCAGGACGAACGGCGCCGCGAAGTTCTCCAGCCGCCGCACGAGCTCCATGCCGCGGTAGATGACCAGGATGTTGAGGCCCCAGAACAGGAGGAAGCTCACCCACTGCGAGACCAGGTAGCCGCCGACCGGCGCGCTGCCCAGCGCCTGCGGCCAGCCCGCCCACACCGCGGTGAAGAACGTGTTGAGCACCGCGCCGCCGATCCAGGCGTTGATGCCGAACCAGCCGCACGCCACCACCGCGCGCATGAGCGCCGGCAGGTTCGCCCCGTACACCCCGAAGCTGCTGCGCAGGAGCACCGGGAACGGCACCCCGTAGCGCGTCCCCGGATGGCTGTTCAGCAGGATCGGCGCCAGCACGATCGTGTTGCCGAGCAGAATCGTCAGCAGCGCCTGCCACCACGCCATGCCGCTCTCGATGAGCCCCGAGGCCAGCATGTACGTCGGGATGCAGTGGGCCATCGAGATCCACAGCGCCGCGAAGTTGTAGGTCGTCCAGGTGCGCTCGGGCAGGGGGACCGGCGCCAGGTCGGGGTTATACAGCGGGCTGTCCTGCAGGGCGCGCAGGTCGGCGGCGTCCAGCTCTACGCGGCCGTCGGAGTGGTGGATCTCTGCCATTGCGGGGGCCTCTTGGGATGAGCCGGCGGACCGGAGCCGCCTGACACATGTGGGCGGACAGTAGCAAGGACGCAAAACCCGTGGCAAGCAGTCGCGGCCGGGCTGGCCAAGAAACCGCCCCTCTATGATGCGGGCGGCAGCGGGGAGCCGGCGGACCGTCGCTCCTTCTGCCGGGGGTGCTCCTCGCGCCACTTTTCCTTTACTGCCAGCCAGTCCTCCAAGAGCTTCCGGGTCTCCGCGAGGCTCATGCGGATACACCGCCGCGGCCCTTCCGGCGCGACGTCGTCAATCGGCTCCGGGTCCCACATATCCTCCAGGATGGCTACGTCGGGATAGAGGTACAGGTGGATATAGTGATTGTATAAATCGAGGATTGTCTCACCTGCTTCGGCTTTGGCGATATCGCCAAGATATAAATCCTCTTGACCGTCTGCATCACTCAGTAGACTGGTCAAAAAAATCGCTCTCTCCGGCGATTCATCTTCGACATCGGGGGCGGGTAGACCCCACATTTCCTGAACCTGGACTTTCATCGCGATGGCGTCCTTTCATAAAGCGGATAAGCGGACTGGATCGAGCCGTTGCCCAGCAGATGCATCTCTATGACGATTCCTCGATTCGTTCGACCCTGATATCGTCCTGGTACTCTTTGAGATGGGTTTTTGTTTTGGTACGCCTCTTCAATCGCTTGTTCTACCTCCTGCGTCGTCCAGTGGGCGGGGAAAAACGAAGAGCGGGCCCTTTTCTTGACCCCCTCGATCATGACGTTGGCTGCGTAGACACCATGTTCATCGACTGGCGAGCGTGTTGCCTCCAGTACGTAGGTACCTTTTTGCGCTTCGCCCGTAGGCTCGTAGTGCCAGCCTTTGGCCTCTCCTTCCTTGGTCAGCTCTCCGGTCAGGATGTGCTTCCGTACCTTGTCCGATACGATTGCTGGCCCGAGGCGCGGGGGCACCGTGTGCTCCGCTACGCTGGCCTCCTTGGCTCCTCCGCCGGTCCGCCGGGGCGCTGCGGCTCCTTCGGCGCCTTCGTTCAGGCGGTCCGATAGCGGGGGTCGAGCGCGCAGAGGTCCCCGTCCCCGCGCCAGCCCGAGCACATTGAAGGTCTGCAGGGCCTGCTCGCGCAGCGAGGGGTCGGGGTTGCACTGCAGCTCCCGCAACAGCTCCGCGCCGAGCAGCGCGGCGCCGCCTCCGTCGTCGTTGGCCACCATCAGCGCGCTGCCCTGATCCAGTCCGTGCAGCAGGCCGATCTTTCCTTCGCACAGCGGCTGCGCGGCCGGGTCCGCGCCGGCTCCCCCTTGCGGCCAGTGCTCCGCCAGGTAGTCCCACACCTTCTGGCGATAGCGCGCCACCAGCGGGATCTTCACCACCTTGGTCCCGTCGTTGAGCCACAGCGATTTGCCGAACTCCCACAGGTGCGTGCCCACCGGGATCCGCTGCTTGCTCGGCAGCACGATCTGCCCGGGATCGTCGGGCGCCGGGTGGCCGATGCAGAACCACTGCCGGGACGGCCGCTGCGGCTTGGGATCGGTCCACACGCACCCCTGGGCCCCCAGCACCGGGTCGATGGCCCCGAGCAGCATCCAGATGAACGCGGGCGTGGTCTCTGGCTCGGCCGCCTTTCGCTCCGCCCACGGGTTGTGGTGGGCCTTGCCCCACGAAATCTGCAGCCGCGCCATCGCCAGCACGCCGGCTTGGCCCTCGAGCGCCGTGACCCCCAGCGCCAGCCCGCCGCCATAGCCGCTTGCGGTCCTGCCCAGCAGCCCGAGCAGCAGCGCCTGCTGGCTGGGCAGCGCCGAGCCCACGGCGGCGCGCGCCAGGGCCTCGGCGGTCAGGTTCAGCTCCGGGCCGGACGTGCCGCCGCCGAGCAGCCGCAGGCTCGCGCCGGCCGCCAGCTCGTACCCGACGGCGCGCAGTCGCTCTCCTTCCGGCTGCGCCAGCACCAGGCCAACGCTCCCGTCCAGCTCGAACCGCCCCAGCCGCTGTCCGGCGACCAGGCGTAGGGTTCCCCGCGACCAGCCGGGTGCCTCACCGGATCCCAGGGGCTCGGTGACGAGCTCGTGCTGGTAGCCCAGCGCCAGGCGCAGCGGCGCCGCCGCCAGCGGTCCCCAGGGCAGCGGCAGCAGCCGGCCGCGCACGAACAGCGAGATCGGCGAGCCGACAGCCCGCAGCTCGCCCGCCTCGGCTGCCACCAGGTGGCCGGCAAAAGCCGCCCCGACCTCAGCTACCTCACCGGCGGTCAGAGACAGCCGCAGCCCGCCCTGCGCATCCACGTAGGAGCGCCGCACATCCGTACGCACGGCGACGCTCGTACCCAGGTGCAGACCGATGGCGTCGAACTGCGAGCACTCGGCCAGGAAGCGGCAGCGCGCTCCTTGCGCGGCCAGGACCGGTCCCGCTGTCTGTCCCCGGGCCTCCCCGGCCAGCCCGAGCCCCCAGGGCACGGCGAGCACCAACGCGCTCAGGGGCCCGGCGCTCCCCTTCGGGCTTGCCCAGCCACGCTCGCAAGCCCGCGTCAGCAGGCTCGGCTGCCGTCGGTGAGTTCGAAGCGCCATCGGCTGCGTATAGCATGCGGCTCAGCTCCTGCGGGGCTTGGCCGCTCCTTGCGCAGGGTTTGGCGGCTCCTTGCCGATGTTTGGTGAGGCGGTGAGGCTTGACTTTTCCTCCTCCGCAGCAATCATCCCCCACCCTCACCCTCAAGGAGCTCGTATGCCCGTCCAACCGAAGCCTGGCCGCCCGGTCAAGACCGTCAAGCAGCGCGCCGCGAAACCCACCCCGTCTGCCGAGTCCGACCCGAGCAGTGACGAGGCGCTGCAAGCGCTCACGCCCGATTATGCGGCCGGCCCCGACATGGCGGTAAAGGTCGCCCAGCAGGAGCTCGCCGCCCTGGCAAGGCTGGCCGAAAAGGCCGCCGGACCCCTCGCCAAGGTGGGGATCACGCGGCTGCAGATCGAGTCGCTGCGACGCTTCGCCAGCCGCCTCTTGTTCCTGGAGGGACGCTGGCAGCGGGCCCGCGCCAGCGTCCCGCTCGCCACCACCGATCGCCGCCGGCTCGCCGAGGCCGAGGCCCTGGATGCCAAGCTCCTGGCCGGCGGCCGCTGGGCCTTGCGCCACGACCCCGAGGCGCAGGCAGAGCTTGGTCGCATCGCCGAGGGCAGCGGCCTTATAGACACGACTCAGGATCTTCAGGATCTGATCGCCTTCTGGGCCGCCCATGAGAAAGAGCTCGCGGCGACCGATATAAGCCGGAAAGATCTGGCGCGGGCCACCGAGCTCGCCGGCATGCTCGTGACGGCAGCGGATAAGGAAGCGCGCCACCTCGAAGCCGCCAGCGCGCTCGATCTGCGCAACCGCTGCTTCTGGGCCGCCGATGCCCTGGCCAAGGAGATCCGCGAAGGCGGCCGGTACGCCTACCGACTGCAGCCCAAGCTCGCGGCGAAGTTCAGCTCCCGCTACCGCACCGCCATCAACCGCCGCGCCCACCGCAAGTCCAAAGCCGAGCAGCCGCCGGCGCCGCCGCCCGCCTAGCAGGCTCAAAAATCGTTCCTCGCCCCTCAGCCCTATTTGTTGGGCACATCTTTATTAACTTCATCGGAAGCCAACAGGCGTGGGCCGACCGGAGATCCTTTTTTGTCAGCGCAGCTGGCAAAAAAGGATCGCAGGGAAGGGGGACCCGCGCCGGTGCATACAGTGCTGTGCCCCCCGATCAGCCCTCATCTCCAGCCCGCGCCTCCTCTCGCCCGCCCCTTGCACGCTTCTGCCCGCCCCTTGCACGCTTCTGCCCGCCCCTTGCACGCTTCTGCCCGCCCCTTGC
>DAOMZC010000412.1:0-6080 GCA_035437965.1 Pseudomonadota bacterium | reverse complement strand
GGGGTGGGCACCGCCGCCGGGGTCGGCGCGCTCGGGCTGGGACTCGCCGGAGCCGTGGCCGTCGGAGCCGCCGCCGGCTCGCCCCGGTTGCAGCCGCCCGAAAGGGCTAGGAAGGTCAAGGACGCGCTGAGCACCAGAGTCGTTCTCATAGACGCAAGCAAGCCCCGTCCGCGCCGCACTGTCAAGGGCCTGTCACTTGGCCGGATCGCAGAACTTCTTCTCTCCGCCCTCGCAGAACGCCTTCTTGATCAGCTCGTACATGCGGGTGCTGGCAGCGAGCCAGTCGGTCCACGCCTGACCCAGCGGCCCGAAGTCGCCGCCCGGGAGGTCCTGGTTCAGCTTGCGGAAGCACCCCTCCCAGGCGGCCTTGAGGCGGTCCTTGTGCGCCGCGAAGCGGGTGTGGGTGTGCTTGTATGCAGCGGGCAGCTTGGCCGGGGGCGGCGGCGCGGCGGCCAGGCAGGTGGCGCGCAGCCGACCCAGGAGCGCCGGATCGCGCTGTCCATGCGAGCCGGGCGAGCCGGCCGCGCCGGTCGCGCCATGCGAGCCGGGCGATACGGCTGACCCGGGCGAGCCGGGCGGGCGGCCGCTGCCCGGCTCGTCGGCGCAGCTGCGGCTCAAGTGGTCCACCAGCGCCTGGGCGTCGGCCAGCTTGTCGAGTTCCGGCACCGCGCAGTGGAGGAACTGATGGTACTGCCAGGCCAGGGGGTCGACCGGGCCGGGGCTGCCGGCGGCGCTCCACTTCTCGCCGCTTGCCAGCACCCGCTGCTCCTGCTCGCGGACATCGAGGGACTTCGTCGCGCCGGCGGCCCACTGGGCGACCCCGGTGGACAGCGCCGTGCAGGACTTTTCGTAGCGCTGCAGCGTCTCGGCGTACTCGGCGGGGGGCGTCAGCTTGCGCACCGCGGCGGCGGCCTGCTGGGCGTCGGCGACGCACTCGGTGCCGGCCTTGGCGAGCAGCGCCTTGGGGTCGGCGGCCAGCTGTGCCTCCAGGGCGGTCTTCAGCGCCTCCTGGCTGTCGAAGCGGAAGCCGCTGCCCTCTTCGCCGAAGAGGCAGCGCCAGAAGTCGTTTACCTGCTCTTTTTCGACGATCAGGAACTTCTCGGTGAAGGCGTGGTGGCGCTGGCGGTTGGCCAGGACGGCCGCCGACTCGACCGGCGGGGCTTCGGCCTGGGTTTCGGCCTGGGTTTCGGCCTGGGCCTGGGCCGCCGGCGGTGCGACCGCAAGCGGGGGAGCCGGAGCCGGAGTGCTCTGGCAGGCAGCGGCGTGCAGCGCGCAGGCGATCGCCAGCGGCCCGGCAAGCCCGCCGTGTCCGCGGCGAGCCGGCCCGCCGCGCGCCCACCTGAACGGCGACCGCCACCGCGCGTCCGCGTCGTCTCCCCTCATCGCCCGGGTCTCGCACGAGGTCGTCATCGGGTCCAAGCCATCCTCCAGAGTGACCATGAGCGCAGCAGCTGATTTTGCGGCCAGGCCCGGGTTTTGTCTGCGAAAAACGCCGCGCCGCCAAGCGCCGCCAAGCGCCGGTGGGAGCCCGTGGGAGCCCGTAGGAGCCCGTAGGAGCCCGTAGGAATTCGTGGGAGCTCGTAGGAACTCGTGGGAGCCCGTGGGAGCCCGTGGAAAGAAGAATGCGCCTCCCACCGATAGTACATTGGACTATTCCCAAGTACTCTGGTGTGACATGATGGCGGCGAGTTAATAGGTGCAGCTATGTCCTGCGCGCTCCTGGGTGAAGGGTAGGGCCAATTGAAGAGCCGATATCTGGTCGAAGCGAAGCTGGGCAGCGCGCTGGGTGTGACTACGTACCGCGGGCGCCGCAAGTCCGATGGGATGCAGGTGCTGCTCAAGGTGCTGCACGGCGCCGGGGCGGGCAGCGCCGAGCTCGCGCGCTTCAAGCACCGCTACGAGTCCCTGACCCAGACCGCTTCGCCGCATCTTCTTACGGTGCACGAGGTCGAGGACTACGAAGAGGGCCTGCTCGTCGTTCAGGAGGAGCTCGCGGGTCAGGAGCTGGCCGCCGTGCTGCACGAGCGAAAGACGCTGCCGCTGGCCGAGGCGCTCGCCATCGTCCAGGGCATCGCCGAGGGGCTCGCGGCCGTGCACGCGCGGGGCCTCATCCACGGCGATGTCCGACCGCACAATGTCCAGCTGGATGACCACGGCGGGGTCAAGCTCGTCGGCGGCTCCGGCATCGATGCCGAGCTGACGCGCGCGCACGAGGCGCTGTACGACCCGCGGGTGCTCGCGGAGGTGCTCCCGTACCTGGCGCCCGAGCAGACCGGCCGGATGAACCGCGGCGTCGACTCGCGCGCCGATCTGTACGCTCTCGGGGTCGTCCTGTTTCAGCTGCTCACCGGCCAGCCGCCGTTTCAGGGCTCCGATCCGATGGAGATCGTGCACGCCCACCTCGCGCTGCCGGCGCCCCCCCTGTCGCGGTTCGGCGTCGAGGCTCCCGAGGCCGTAGCCGGCATCGTGAACAAGCTCCTCGCCAAGCACGCCGAGGATCGCTACCACAGCGTCGACGGACTGCTGGCCGACCTCGAGCGCTGCCGCCGCGAGCTGCGTGAGCACGGGCGCGTCGAGCCGTTCCTCATCGGCCAGGCCGACCGCAAGGGGGTGTTCCAGATCCACCAGCGCCTGTACGGCCGCCAGCCCAGCATCGAAGCGCTGGCCACCGCGTTTTCGCGCGTGCTCGATGGCGAGCGGCAGATCGTGCTGGTCTCGGGCTACTCCGGAATCGGCAAGTCGGCGCTGGTGCTGGAGATCCTCAAGCCCCTGGCGCGCCAGAAAGGCTACTTCACCAGCGGCAAGTACGATCAGTTCAACCGCGACACACCCTACGGCGCCGTCATCCAGGCGTTCGATGGCCTCTTGCGCCAGATCCTCACCGAGAGCGAGGCGCGCATCCGGGTCTGGCGACAGGCGCTGCTCGACGTGCTCGGCACCAGCGGCCAGGTCATCTGCGACGTCATCCCGTCGCTCGAGCGCATCCTCGGCGAGCAGCCGCCGGTGGCGCCGATGGGCCCGGTCGAGGCGCAGAACCGGCTCAACCGGCTGTTCTCCCTCTTCGTCTCGGTGTTCGCCCGCCGCGCCCATCCCCTGGTGCTGTTCCTTGATGATCTGCAGTGGGTGGACCCGGCCAGCCTGGGCCTTTTGCGCACGCTGCTCGCCGATGCTTCGCTGGAGTCCTTTTTCTTCTGCGGCGCCTTCCGTGACAACGAGGTCGGCCCCGGCCACCCGTTCGCGCGTCTGCTGGAAGAGATGAAGCGCGGCGGATTGGGAGTCCAGGACATCGTCCTCGGACCGCTGCTGCGCCCGCACCTCTTGCAGCTGCTCGCGGACAGCCTGGAGCGCAGCGACTGCGAGCCGCTCGCCGACGCGGTGCTGCGCAAGACCGGTGGCAACCCCTTTTTCGTCCGGTCGTTCCTGCGCTCACTTTACGATCACGGCGCGCTCACGTTCGCGGCCAAGACGGGGTGGCGCTGGGATCTTTTGCGGATCGACGAGCTTGCGTACACCGATAACGTAGTCGATCTGATGGTCCGCACCATCCAGCGCCTGCCGGCGCCGACCCAGGAGGCGCTCAAGCTGGCGGCGGCGGTGGGCAACCGCTTCTCGCTGGAGACGCTGGGCCTGGTCGGCGAGTGCTCACCCGCGGACGCCTGCGCCCGGCTCGACGCGGCGCTCAGCGAGGGGCTCCTCGTCGCGGTCCGCGATGTGTACCGCTTCGTGCATGACAAGGTCCAGGAGGCGGCCTACTCGCTGATTCCCCTGCACGAGCGGCCGGCGTTCCACCTGCGCGTCGGGCGGCTGCTGTCGCGCTCCTTGGACGTGGCGGACGCGCGGGCGCTGTTCGAGGTCGTCGGGCACCTCAACGGAGCCGGCGCGCTGATCGCCGAGCCGGCGGAGCGGCTGCGCCTGGCGCAGCTCAACCTCGATGCGGCGACGCGGGCCGAGGAGTCGTCGGCGTTCAGCGCCGCCGAGCGCTTCCTTGAGGCGGGGCTTGAGCGGCTGCCGCCCGATGCGTGGTCCGCGCACCACGCGCTGCGCCTGGCGTTCGGCATGAAGCAGGCCCTGATGAAGTCGCTGTGCGGCCGTCACGACGAGGCGCTGGTGGTGCTTGCCGAGTGCCTGGCGAACGTCGAGGCGCGGCTGGAGCGCACGCAGGTGCGGCGGCTGACGATGAACGTGCAGATCCTGCGCAACGACCTGCCGGCGGCGCTCGCCGAGGGGCTGGCGGCGCTGCGCCTGTTCGGCATCGACCTGCCGCCGTTCCCCAATAGCTCCGCCTACGACGCGCAGGTCCAGACCACGCTGGCGCTGGCCGGCGACGATCCGCTTACCTCGCTGTGCAGCCTGCCGCGGCTCGAAGATCCCGAGCTGCTGGCGCTCCAGGACGTCCTTCAGGAGTTCTTTTCGCCGGGTTACTTCCTGGCGACCAATAACTACGGCATCACGATCGCCAAGATCCTCGAAAACACGCTGCGGTACGGCGGCTCGCCCAATGCGGTGTATGCAGCGGTGAACTTCGGGGCGCTCCTGTGTGTGCGCGGGGACATCGATCTCGGCTACCGCTTCGGCCAGGCGGCGCTGCGGCTCAACGAGCTTTATCCCGATCGCCGGTCCGAGGCGATGCTGCACAACATGTGGGGCGCGTTCCTGCAGCACTGGAAGCTGAGCTACGCCGCCTACCGCGAGACGCTGCTCGCCGGCATGCACGTCGGCATCGAGACCGGCCAGTACATCTGGTCGTTTTACTGCCTGGTCAACATCGCCACCAACGGCTTTCTGCGCGGCCTGCCGCTGCTCGACGTGATCGCCGAGGTGCGCAGCTTGAAGCCGATCTCCAAGCTCGACCGGTTCAACGCCATCACGTGGATGGCCGACGCGGTGGCGCAGATCGCCGAGCACCTCATGCGGCCGGCGGAGCGGCCGCTTGCGCTCGTCGGCCAGCACATCGACATCGAGGTGCTCGTGGCCGAGCTTACGCGGCTGCAGAGCCACTCGGCGCTTTACTTCACCGACTTCTACATCCTCCTCCTGCTCGTGTTCCAGGGCGCGTTCGCCGAGGCGGCGCGCGTCGCCGACCGCGCCCGGCCGACGATCACCGGCGTCGCCAGCTGGCACGGGACGCCGGCGTTCTACTTCTACGCCGGCATCGCCTTGACGCGCGGCTGCGAGCAGTCGCCGCCCGAAGAGAGGGCGCGCTACATCGAGAAGGCGCAGGCGCTGGCGCGGCAGCTCGGGCGGTGGGCCGAGCACGGGCCGGAGACCCTGGGCCACCGCAGCGTGCTCCTGGATGCCGAGATCCTGCGCCTCGGCGGCGAGGCGCGCGGCGCCAGCGACCGCTATGACGAAGGAATCGCGCTCGCCCAGAAGGGCCGCTTCGTGCACGACGAGGCGCTCGGCAACGAGCTGTGCGCCCGCCACCACCTGGCGCTCGGCCGGACGACGTTTGCGCGGGCGTACCTCCTTGAGGCGTACCGGCTGTGGGAGCACTGGGGCGCGACCGAGGCGCAGCGGCGCATGGAGCGCGAGTACGGCGAGCTCCTCTTGCGCACCGCCCGGCGCGCCACGCCGCTTGGCGGGGAGTTCGATCTGGCCTCGGTGCTCAAGGCGTCGCAGGCCCTGTCGGGTGAGCTCGTGCTGTCGCGGCTCCTCGACCGGCTGATGCGGGTGGTCGGTGAGAGCGTCGGGGCGCGGCGCAGCGTGCTGATTCTGGAGCGCAGCGGGACGCTGTACGTCGAAGCCGAGCACCACCTCGGCGAGGGCGAGGTCCGCGTGCTGCTCGGCACGCCGCTCGAACAGTGCACCGATCTGGCCGTCAGCCTGGTCACGTACGTGGCGCGCGTGCGCGAGCCGCTGGTCCTCGACGAGCATGCCGCCGAGGGCGACTTCGGTCACGATCCCTACCTCGCCACCCGGCGCCCGCGCTCGGTGGTCGCCGCGCCCATCGTCTACCAGGGCCGGCTGGCGGGCGTCATCTACCTTGAAAATGATCTCACCAGCCTCGCGTTTACGTCCGAGCGCCTCGAGGTCGTGCGGCTGCTCTCGGCGCAGATTGCGATCTCGATCGAAAATGCGCT
>DAOMZC010000411.1:1638-6080 GCA_035437965.1 Pseudomonadota bacterium | reverse complement strand
CTGGCCGCGCACACCGAGCTCAATGACGGCTGGGGGGTCGGCCTTGAGTACCTGTACCGCCGCAGCGGCTTCGACGTGGTCATCTCGCTCGACTACAGCTCGCTGTCGGCGCGCGACGGCAACTACCTGGGCAAGACCAACGACCCCGCCACCGAGACCCACTTTCTCCACTTCGCCAACCTCAGCTCGCTGTCGATCGACGTGTCGCTCATCGGCCACTGGAACCTGACCAGCTGGATGGAGCTGCGTTTCGGCGCGGGCCTCGGCGCCGGCTACGTCTTCGGCGAGATCTACCAGATCACCGGCAACTCCAACTGCACCGCCGACACCGCCGGCGACCCCAGCAAGTGCTACCCGACCAAGATCGGCCCGATCGTCAAGACCACCCCCGAGCTCGTAAACCAGCTTGAGACCGCCCGCTGCTCGCCGGACTTCACCGACGGCGGGCGCGACAGCGCGCAGAGCCCCTGCTACCGCCGCACCGACGTGTACCCGTTCAACGTCCGGGTGGTGCCGGTGCTCAACGTGCTGCTCGGCCTGCGCTTCCGGCTGCAGCGGCACGTCTACCTGCACCTCGACGGCGGCTTCCGCCTCGCCGGCTTCTACGCCGGCGGCGGGCCCGAGTTCCGCTTCTAGAGCTTCGCCAGGCTCGCTCCGGATTCAGGCTGAGCCGCCGCCTCCTTCTTCTGCTCTGAGAGAAACCGCCGCTTGGCCTCCAGCCAGTCGAGGATGAGCTGCTTGGTCTCGGCCAGGCTCAGCCGGGTGCAGCGCGGCGGACCCTCCTCGCCGTTTTGGAGGTCGGGATCTTTCATGTCCTCCAGGACGACATAGTCGGGGTACATGTACGCGACGACGTAATGGTTATAGATCTCAGTGGGTTCACCGGCTTCCGCTTTGGCCAGCTCGTCCAAGTAGACATCTTCCTGGCCATACATATCGCTGATGAAGTCAAAGAGGAGCCACTTTCGCGGCTCGGGCTCGTCGTCGAAAACAGCGCTCACACTTCCCCCGGGAAGTGTTTGGTATAAGCTGAAGCGCAGCATTTACTTTGCCCCTCGATAGAGCGGGTAGGCGGTTTGAATCCTGCCCTTCGGATCGATATCCATCGTAATTTCCAGACCCCTGCTGGTGTACCCTTTGAATCGGCCAGGTCGAGGTTCTTCTGGTTTGCGGTTACGGTAGGCCTCTTCGATACTTGTCTCTATTTGTTCTACCGTCCAAGTGCTAGGGAAAAAGGACGATCTTGCCTTCTTCTTGACTCCCGCGATCATCACGTTGGCCTCGAAGACGCCATGCACATCGGGCTCGGAGCGCGTTCCTTCTATCACGTGTGTTCCTGACTTGGCCCTTCCAGTGGGCTCGTAGTGCCAGCCGGTTGATCGGCCAGTCTTTGCGTCCAGGTTTCCGTGCAGCAAGTGTTCCCGCGCTTCAGCGGACAGGATGCCCCCTGTCAGCCGCGGCGGTACGGTGTGCTCGGCGGCTGCCCCAGACGGCGCTCCGCCGCCTGGCTTGGCTCCATTTACCTCGCCCGCCGACGCTGCCGACTCTGCGCTGCGCAGCGGCATCCGCGCCCGCAGCGGTCCGTGCCGGCGCAGTCCGCCGACCGCGCTCAGAAGACTCAGGGCCTGCTCCTCGGGGCTCTTGTCCTTGTCGCAGTACAGCTGCTGCAGGAGCTCGGCGGCGAGCACCGAGGCCTGGCCGCCTTGCTCATCCAGCGCCGCCATCGCCGCGGTGCCCCCATCGAGGCCATGGAGGATTCCGACTCGTCCCGAGCAGATGCGCTGCCGATGCGCTTCTTTGTCCTGCTCGTACTGGCGCTGATGTTCGTCCAGATAGTCCCAGACCGCCTTGCGGACCCGCGCTTGCAGAGGAATGGAGACCACCTTATCGCCCTCGTCCAGCCGCAGCGCGCCGTTGAGCTCCCATAGGTGAGTACCGACGGTCAGGCGCTTGCGATCGTGGAGTACGATCATGCTGCTGTCCGCCGGGTCGGGGTGACCGATGCAGAACCAGCGAGTAGCGGGGCGCTGCGGACTGGGATCGGTCCACACGCAGCCATCGGCGCCAAGAACTGGATCGATGGCGCCAAGAAGTGCCCAGATGAAGGCGGGAGTCTTGTCGGGCTCGGCGGCTTTGCGCTCGGCCCAGGGGTTGTGATGCCCCTTGCCCCAGCTGACCTGCACGCGTCCCAGGACCAGCAGACCCGGCTGCCGGTCGCAGAGCTGCGCCCCGATAGAGACGCCGCCGCCGAAGCCGCGACGAGACCGGCCGAGAAAGCCCAGCAGCAGGTTCTGTTCACTGGCGGCGCCGCGCTCCAACGGAAAGCGGAGCAGCCCTTCTGCGGTCAGGCGGAGCTCAGCGCTCGGCGACGCATCCATCCCGCGCCATAGCCACAGGCTGGCCATGGCGCTGAGCTCCAGGGAGGTAGCGCGAGGCCGCTGACCGTCGGCGCGGACCAGAGAGACTCCGAGCCCGCCATCCAAGTCCAAGCGGCCGATAGAGTGGCCAACGAGCAGCCGCAAGAAGCCCTGAGATGCCGATTCGGGGCCGCCGAAGGTTTCGCTGGCGAGCTCGTGCTGGTAGGCAAGACCTGCCCGCCAGGGGACCCGCTTCAGGCCAGGCAAGGGCAGCGGCAGCAGACGCAGGCGTGCATAAATAGACACGGGCAGCAGGCGAGCGGCGAAATCGAGCGCCGGTGCATGGCCGATGTGACCGGCAAAAGAGGCGCCGAGCTCGGCCAAGTCTAGCGCGCTGAAGGCCAGGCGGACCGCTCCTGTGGCATCCCAGCGCGAGGAAGGCAAGGCGGTCTGTCCGGCGACCGAGGCCGCGACATGCAGACCGATCTGATCAAAGCGGGTGCAGTCCGCCACCAGGCCGCAGTGAATGCCGGGCGTGAGCAGAGCCAAGCGCGGCGAAGAAGTAGTCTGGGCCTGAGCTGGCGATGCAGCGATGCACAGGAGCAGCGCCGGCCCCAGGATGAGCCACGGCGTCCTCAGGGGACAAGTGGCTGTAGCCTGGGAAGAAGTGAGGACTTTTTTCATCCGCTGCTCCTGACCGCGCCACCCTAAGCGGCGGCGGCGACAGCGAGCAAGGGTTCTAGACCGTGCCCCAAACGAAATACGAACCGGAGCGGATCCTGTCCCCTGCGGCATCCGCCGCTGGCGCCTTGCCCCCGCCGCCACCCACTCCCAAGAGAAAATTACCGCTGCAGCCGGGAGAGGTTTAGCTCTTCGCCCGGCTCAGCCCGGCGGCGGGCTCGCTGCGTCCGAGGCGCCGGGCGCCGGCGCGGGGGCGGGTTCGTCTCTCTTGGCGGGGCGGCTGGGAGCCAGCTTCTCGCGATACTCATCGAGCGGGCGCAGCGCGGCCTGGGCCGCGGCTCGCTCGGCCGGGCTGCCCGAGATGCGCATAGCCATGAGCTGGATCTGGTGGGCCAGGATGGCCTGCTGCGTCTGCTTACGCAGCCAGCCGAGGTCGAGCGTGACCACGGGCTCCTCGCTCCGCTTGCCGGCAGCGCCCGTTTTCTTGCGGGACTTGGCGGCGGCGTGGCCCGGCAGGTTCGTGCCCACCATCGCGCCATAGGCCGCATGGCAGCGCAATAGCTCGGTGACAAACGGCTTGTCACAGAGCCGCTCCAGCAGGGGAAGCTGGCCGCTGCTCTTCAGCATCTGAATGCGCGACTCGGCCTCCGCCCACTGCGCTCCATACTCCAGCTGGGTAAAGCGCAGCCCGTCGGGGAACAGCTGGCTGTGGAGGATCGTCGCCGCCTCCACCTGAGCATACTCATCAGCGGGCAGCTGCAGCCAGGCGGCCAGCCGCAGCTCGAGGGCCCCCCACGAGTGGTCGGCAGCCAGATCGACCGGGCGCTTGTCCGGCGGCCCGCTCTCGCGCAGCGACACGGCCATCCCCTCCGCCAGCGCCTGACTATTCTTCCGCAGGAGCGCCACGCTACCCCGGGCCCCCTCAGAGGCTTGTTTCGGCGCTGCCGCGATGAGCTGCCGTGCCAGCGCCAGCGTCACCGAGTTATCCATATACGGCGGCAGACGAGAATACTGCATCGGATCAAAATCGAGCTCCGTGTCCATGAACACTCCTTGATTTCGCAGATATGCGAAAAGAAAGGCGGCTGTATAGACCCGAGCCGCAGAGCCGTCAAGCGCCGGCCCCGGGGTCGCGGCGACTTTACCGACGATGGAAATAATGATGCGGTGGTTTTTTCTTTGTACGCGAATGGCTCGAACTACCAGCGGCTGAATCCCAAAGGGCATGCTAACAGTCCAAACCCTCACGGGCATCTGCCCGGCCCCTGCGGCGCAGGGTGAAAGTAGGGTCCGAACCCTCCGGACCCCCTGCGGCGCAGGGTGCAAGTAGGGTCCAGACCCTCCGGACTCCCTGCGGCGCAGGGTGCAAGTAGGGTCCAGACCCTCCGGACCCCCTGCGGCGCA
>DAOMZC010000411.1:0-1538 GCA_035437965.1 Pseudomonadota bacterium | reverse complement strand
GACCCCCTGCGGCGCAGGGTGCAAGTAGGGTCCAGACCCTCCGGACCCCCTGCGGTGCAGGGTGCAAGTAGGGTCCAGACCCTCCCGACCCCCTGCGGTGCAGGGTGAAAGTAGGGTCCAGACCCTCCCGACCCCCTGCAGCGCAGGGTTGGACAAGGGTCTGGACCCTCCCGACCCCTGCGGCGCAGGGTGCAGACAGGGTCCGGACCCTCCCGCCGGTCTACGCTACCGCGTCCAGCCAGGGTCCCGACCCAGCCCGGGCTAGATCCCCGGCCGGTTCGCCGGGGCCGGGGTGAGGCCGGTCTGCAGGAGCTGCTCGCGCTCGTCGGAGATGCGCTCGAAGTCGCGCTCGTGGTCGCCCTTGAACTCGGCCTTGAGGGTGGTGACGCCGAGCTTCTCCAGGCAGTAGAGCCAGTAGGACAGCAGGTTGCGGTTATCGAACTGCGCCGGGTCGAGCACGCTGTTTATCAAGAAGTAGAGGTGGGCGGAGAAGCCGAACTCCTCGATGTCCAGCGCGATGTCGGCCATCTTCACCCAGTCCGCGGCAGAGTCCCGCTCGCGCTTGAACAGGCCGCGGATCGAGTGGCGGCGGGCGGCCTGAAAGCTCTCGCGCTTGGTGCCGGCGCGCGCGTCCATGGTGAACATGGGGTTGCAGGCGTACACGCGCGGGCGGTAGCGCTGCCACTGGGCGGCGAGGTCGCTCGGGCGGTCGGGCGGCGCGGCGTCGGGGTTCTGCTTCTGACTGGCCAGAAGGGCGCCCGAGAAGAACTTCTCGTACAGCGCCAAGGACGAGCACGGGTATTCGCTCAGCACGCCTTCGTAGATGTTGATGGCTTGCTGGTACTCGCCGCGATCGTGGAGCTCGACGCCGCGGTTTATGCGCTCGTCGAGGTCGGCTTGGAAGATGACGATGAATTCCTTGAACAGCTCGATGTAGTCGTGGGCGAGGTTGTCGGTCTTGCTGAAGAAGTAGACCGGCTTGAGGTACAGGCGCGCGGTGTCGAGCTCGCCGTTGGCGACGTGGAGGAAGATGCGCGCCGCCGGCACCAGGGGGTTGCCGGCCTGGACCTCGCTGAGGGCGCGCCAGTACTGCGGGTTGTGGTCGAGCGCCTCGGCGACCCCGACGACGCGGCTCAGATCGAGTCCGCCGAGGAGCTGGCCGACGCTGCGCACCCCGGGGAAGCGCTCGGGGGCGCCCTGCATGACGCGGGCGAGCACCGGCAGCACATCGCGACGCGCCCAGGTGCTGAGCAGGGCGACGCGCTCCTTGAGCGAGGCGGCGCGCAGGCGCTGGACCAGGGCGGTGAGCGGGCGGGTCAGCGGGGGCATGCAGCTGGCGTCGCGATCGGGGGCGCCGCGGCCGACGGTGGCGACGAAGCGGACCGCGTAGTCGGTAAGCTCGGTGCGCGGCGGCCGGCTCTGCAGGAGGTCGGCGGTGAGGGCGCGGCGGCGCAGCTCGCCGAGCGGCGGGCTGGCGGCGATCTCCAGCTCGGCGTCGCGGTCCTTGTGCATCGTGACCTGGATCAGCATTGTGCGGT
>DAOMZC010000410.1:0-6086 GCA_035437965.1 Pseudomonadota bacterium | reverse complement strand
ACTCAGGACCTCTCGCACGCCGGGGCCACTCAGGACCTCTCGCACGCCGGGGCCATTCAGGACCTCTCGCACGCGAGCGTAACTCAGGATCTCTCGCATGCCGGAGTAACGCAGAGCCTCGTCGACTTTGCCGCGACGCAGGACCGCGTCGATGCTGCGGCGACACAGGACCTGCCGGCCACGGACGCATCTCAGCCGCCGCCAGTGACGACGGAGACCCAGCCGCCGCTCCGCGCGATGGATGCGACCCAGCCGCCTTTGACGGCGGCGTTGACCCAGCCTCCCTTCGTTGCCGCGATAACTCAGCCGCCTTTTGCCGCCGCGCTGACCCAGCCTCCTTCGGCGCCTGCTGCGCCGCTCCGCGATGAGCTCCCCGGGCCCAGCGCTCCGACGCAGCCACCGCGGGCCGCCGCGGCCGCGGGTGCGGGGGCGCTCGGGGAGCGCGACTCAGCTGCTGTCGCGCGGGCGACTCCGCTGCGCAAGCGGCCCGTCGTGCTGCTGATTCCGTTGACCCTGCTGGCGCTGGTCCTGGGCCTGGCCGTACGTCGTCCAAGCCCGGTCCCGGCGCCGCCGGTGCAGCCCGCGGTGAGCCCATCGCCCGCGACCGAGGAGCGCGCGCCGGCGCCGCCGCCCGCCCCGCTCGCCCCAGCGGCCGAGCTCACGCGGGCCAACGCAGCGGGGATACCGGCGCTGCTGCAGCTGGAGAAGACATATCCCAAGGATGTCCGGCTGCCGCGGGCGCTCGCGCAGGCCCACATCGCGCAGGGCAGCGGGCTCGAGGCGCTGCGCTGGCAGGCCAAGGCAGTGGCGCTCCTGGAGAACAGCGTCTACGACGGCGAGATCATTCAGGCCGCGACCCTGGCGATGAGCGCCGCCGACTCTGCCGAGCCGGCAATCGAGCCGCTGCAGCGTGAGTTCGGCACCCGCGGCGTGGACGTCCTCATCGCGCTGGCCAGCCGGCCCGGTCCCGGCCGCGTCAAGAGCGCGATCAACAAGAGCCTCACCCGCGCCGAGGTCCGCGCGCACGCCTCGCCCGCGGCGTTGATCGCCTTCGATCTACACGCGGCGGTCAAGTGCGAGACCAAGCGCGCCCTGCTCTCCCGCGCCGCGCAGGACGGCGACCAGCGCACGCTCCTGCAGCTGAAGGCGCTGATCTCGACGCGCGGCTGCGGGACGCTCAGCCTGCACGACTGCTGGCCGTGCCTGCGCAAAGATGCAGCGCTGCGCAGCGCCATCGCGGCCATCCCGGCGCGCACCAGCCTGGCGCACTGACCCCGGCAGCCGCACGGACTGGCGCCGCGCCCTGGCAAGCGCGAGACCGCCGGAGTTCCCGCCGCATTCCCCGCCGCCACGCAGCGGCGTGCACGGACGAAGGTTCGGCGCGCGCACTTCGCTGTAGAACCGTCGCATCACCTCCGGGTCGCGGTGGAGCAGCTTTATCGCCACCGTCCGCCCGAGCTGCGGCTGCTCGGCGGCGAACACCTCGCTCATCGTTCCGCGGCCGATCTGGTGGAGCAGGATGTAGCGGCCGGCGATGATGCGCGGGTCGGCGACCAGCAGCTCGCGGTCGCGCACGCAGAAGTTGGTGCTCGCCGCGTAGATGAGCCGACAGCGTGGGCACAGCTTGTACGGGCTGAGAGGCTGCTCTGATCCTGCCACTTCGCTTAAAATTGTATCGTAACCCCGGGTTGGCGGTCACCTCATCGCCGACCGGGCGCGGGCTACCGACGGCGCCTACCTTGGCGCGCTCGCAACTACCTGCTTACCTTCTGGCGCTAGGCGGCGCTAGGCGGGGCGCTCCAGGATCGGGAAGCGGTGCAAGAGTACGGTCATCGCGCTCGCCAGGTGGTCAAAGTCCCGCAGCGCCTTGTCCAGGGCCAGGCAGGCGGCCTTCATCGTCGCATCATCGCGCAGCTTCGGGTCTTTCAGGTCCTTCAGATCTTGGGCGCAGCGCTTGAGCACGCGGCCCGCCAGCTCGCGGCGACCGCGCTGGAGCTCACCACGCAGCTTTTGCATCCGCGGCCGGTGCTGCGACAGCTCGCGGGCGGCGCTCGGATCGACCTTGACGTCGGCGTAGGCGCGCTCCAGGGTGAGGATCGATTCGTGCAGCCGCCGCTGCTGGGTCTTGCCGCGCGGGGCGCGCTCGCTCAGCTCCTCGCGCACCGCCATCATACGGCCGTGGATCTCGGCGCGCCGGGCCACGGCCTCTTGCTCGGCGGTCTCGGCGCGATCGGTCAGCAGGGCGAGCTGCAGCCCGAGCTCTTCCTCGGCCTTGCCGCAGTCGTGCAGCAGCCGGCACTGCTGCAAAAGCTCGGTCGGCGGGCGGCGCGGCCAGCGGCGGCCGATCAGCGCCATGCAGAGGCGGTAGAGCTGCTGGCTGCTGCGCTCCAGCTCGAAGTCGATCCGGTCGACCTCGCGGAGCAGCGGCGGCAGCTCCAGCGTGCGTAGCAGATCCGGGCGGTCGGGCGACAGCAGCAGGGTGTCGGCGTCGTAAAGCGAGCCGCGCTGCGCCCGGTTGGCCAGCACCAGGGTCTCGGCCACCAGCACGCTGCGCACCGAGCGCGGCGGCAGGCTCGGACGCAGCTGCATGAGGAGGTTGGTCGCCTCCTCGGCGGTGGGCCGCGCCTCGGGCGCCTTGCTCACCAGGCGCGCCACCAGCTCGTCCAGCGCCTTGGGAATGTCAGCCCCCGGCCGGCGCTTGGACATGAGCGGCGGGCTATCGGTCAGGTGGCTATTTAGCACCGTGCGCATGGTCCCCGAAAACGGCGGCGAGCCGACAATCAGGTCGTGCAGCATGATGCCCACCGCATACATGTCGGCCGCCGGCCCGACATCGCGCCCGGACAGCATCTCGGGCGAGATGAACGCCGGCGTGCCGACGATGCCGCCGACCACGGTGAGCCGCTGCTCGCCGACCAGACGAGCGACTCCGAAGTCGGTCACCTTGACGAAGTCAGGCTGACCGTTCCAGTAGGTGAGGAGGATATTCTCAGGCTAAATGTCCCGCCGGCGGCCTCCCCTCGCTGACAGACTTCGCAGACCTTCCCTGGGAACGGTTGCGGAACGATTCACGCGCAAGTTTTAGCGCCGGGCGCTGCGTCAGCGTATTCCCTGAATGCTAGGGCCCGAGCGGTGTGACTTGTCGCGGGAAGCGATACTCGCGGAAGGCACGCAGGGCCGCGGTGATGTGGGCGACGTCCCAGCTCGCACGCTCCCTCTGCGGGATTTTTATCGGGTAGTCCACTGTCGAAAGGGCCCCTTCGATCGGCTGGCCGCTCTTGCCGCTCAGCGCAGCGGACACCGCCAGCCCGATGCGCCCCAGCAGGAGCCCGGAGCGCGTCCGCACCGGATAAGAGTAGACCTGTCCGGTGAGCGTGGCCGCCGCCGGCTCGCCGATCAGCGGTCCGAAGTCGTTCTCATCGAAGATGTGGGCCAGGTGGGCGCACGAGCTGTGGCAGTTCTGCCCGACCAGCAGCGCCACCGGCACCGGCAGCAGCGCTCGCGCCGGCGTGAAGCGATTCCCGCCGCTGCAGTCCAGATGCAGGCACTTGAAGGGACGCCGGAGCAGGGTCCCCGGGGCCAGGCCCGCCGACGTCGTCCGATACCACCCCAGCCACTCCTCCGTCAGGTTGGAGACAGCCGCGATGAAGGACGGGCTCAGGCGCTCTGGGTCGACCCGGACCGCGTCGTAGATGTCCTCGTAGGGCGCGGGCGCGTACCAGTCGAGGAACCACTCGGGATCGTTGCCGCCGCCGTTGTCGCGCAGATCGACGATCAGCCCGCGAGTGTACGGTCGCGCGCGCAGCAGCCGGCTCAGCGCGAAGTACTCCGCCGCGACGGCGTAGGTCGCTTCGTTGTTGAGCCGAGCATCGTCTGCGAGATCGCTCGGGAAGCGCGCATAGTAGAAAAAGGAGAAGTGGCGGACGATGGGATAGTCGCGGTAGGGCGGGCGCTCTGACGTGTACAGACAGAAGTTGCGCCCATAGCCGGTGATCCGATAGCCCTCCGCTCCCGCATCGGGAGGATCGTAGCGGCGGGTGGGTAGAGCCGGGGCCGCCTCGCTGGGATACGGATGGCAGGCGGTTGGTCGATAGTCGGGATCGATCCGGTTTGCGACGACGCCGGCAGGCTCTTTCGCGGCGCGCTGCCAGCGCAGCTCCACGTCCAGCTGCGATCCGGTGGGGCGCCGAAGCCGCCAGCGCGCCACGTCGCCCGGCCGCGTGCTGGAAACGGCGGTGGAGCGGCGCGTCAGGTAGCGCGCAACGCCGCGGGCGACCGCCGGCCAGTTGTTCGCGCGCGTACGATCCAGGTACAGGCGCGCTAGCTGCTCTACCGGGATGCCGTCGAGCACGACGAGCGCGTCATCGGGCTGCACAAGCTGCTTCAACGCCGGATCGTCGATAGAGCGAACCCGGAACTCGGTATGTCCGTCTGCGTAGGTGCCATCGAGCGTCAAGCCCAGCCGCAGCTCTTCACCGGGCACACCCGGCTCGTAGCCGAGGTGGGCATCATGCAGGCTGCAGGACAGGCGGTCGATTGCCTCCCGCAGCGCGGCGAGATCCGGCGCGTCCGCGAAGGCGGCCTCCAGCCGCTGCATGACGTCGTTCCAATCGAGGCCCAGGTTGGCCGCGGTAGTGGCCGACAAGAGATGGTACCTGCGTATCGCGGTGACGAGATCCTGATATAGAAGCAGGCGCTCGGCGCGACCGGGGAACGACGCCAGGGCGTCGTCCGCCGCTGCGGCAGGGGCTGGCCGGACGACGGAATCCCGCCGACACCCGACGCTCGTGAAGAACAGGTGCAGGACCAGGCAGAGCAGGCCGGTGCGACCGCTCCATCGCGGTCGAGAGCGATATCTTTTGGGGAGCAGTCCTGGGGGTTTGGTGGTGGGCTTGGCAAGGTGGAGGTCAGCGGCGAAGGGCATGGGCGAAGGCTCTATCGATGGGCCACAAAGTCGAGGCTGCGTGCATGATATCATTTGGACATCTGGAGGCTCTTATTTGGCGGCGCGGTGAGCGCAGGCCGCCCTCACGGACCAATCGAGCGGCGACGGTTTTGGCGAAAAGCTCGTTCATGGCTGCCATCCGTCGCGATATGCTGTGGCCATGGGGGACTGGAACGTTCGGCAGCACTGGTTCCGCGCCGATGATCCGGACGTCGCGCTCGCAATCTACCAGCGGCTCGAAGCGATCGGCCGGCAGATGGATCGTGACGAGCGCGAAATAGGCGCGACCGGGCTGCGGTTCGGGTTCGTGTCCCCGACCCTCGTAAGCGCGACGACGACCCAGAAGTGGGGGTACGACGGCGCGTTCGCGGACGAAGTGGTTACGGGGCTCGCGGGCGTGGTCCACATCGAGGATCGCAGTGATGAGGGTCGGTGGTCGTGTGGGTTCGCGGACTTCGCGCCGGCCGTCGGGTTCGCGTGGTGTAGAGACGGCGAGCTGCGCGCTCGGCTTGCGGCCCAGCTGCCGCCGCTGCGGTTCGGTAAGGCCGTGGTCTATCAGCTGCCGGACGGCGCCACACGCACGCTGATCGACGGCGGGTTGGCGTCGCCGTGGTCGACCGCGCCGCCGTATGTCGGCACGGTCGTTGTCGGCTTGACCAGTCCGCATGGGCTGCTCGCGCTGGGCACGTGGTGGCGCGAAGCAGCGGACTGCGAGCCGGTGCTCAGGCCGGACTGCCAGGCGACGCGGCTCGTCGCGTGCAGGCTCGCGGGCGAAAGCGCGTGGGCGCTCGTAAGCGGATTCGACCAAGAGCCGTGCCTTCCGGATGCGGGGCTCCACAGCGCGCTCGCTCGGCACGGTCCGCGCGCGCTGTGGCGCTCACCCGGCGTGCGGCGCAGCTGGGAGCTGGCCGTCGCGCGCGCGCTGGAGGCCGGCGAGTCTGACTGCGAACCCTCGCCGGCCACTGTCGACATCGCAGCGCTGCGGCGAACGCTCACTGAGGAGCCTGGATCGGCAGCGGCGCGGCACGCGGTGCTCGCGCTCGGCGTGCTGGGCGATGATCAGGATCGCGCTCGGCTGACACCAGGCGATCCCTGGCTCGGCGCGCACGCGCGCTGGGCAATCGGGGCGATCCCCGATGGC
>DAOMZC010000409.1:0-6097 GCA_035437965.1 Pseudomonadota bacterium | reverse complement strand
CACGAACCAGACCGAGACCTCGGCCGCGGTGAAGACCAAGAACCACGAGAGCACGAGCAATACCAAGGACTGCACGGCGTCGGGCTGCCACCGCCCGTCCTCCTACCCGACCTGGAACGCGACCACGAAGAAGTTCACGGGTGGCAGTTGGGGCGAGCCATGACCATAATCGGGTCCAGTGCCGACCAGTGACCCGAAGAAGGCTGCCCTTGCCGCCCTGCGGCTCGCCCTGCGTCCGCTGTTCCGGCTGCTCCTGCGCCGCGGCCCGAGCCATCGCGCCCTGTGGCGCCTGGGTGATCTGCTGATGGCCCAGGGCAGCCTTGAAGAGGCGACCGCCAGCTACGAGCGCGCCTGCACCCTGCCCCGCAGCGCCACCACTACGACGCTGGAGCTCGCCCGCGCCTGCCACGGCCTGCTCATCGCCCTGGACCGCGGCGAGCGCGCCCGCGCCGCCTTCATCTTACGCCGGGCGACCGCGCTCGACGGCGACCACCGCGCCATCGAGATGGCCAACCGGTACCCCCCCCACGACCGCGAGTACTACCGCGCGCGCACCCTGGGCCCCGGCTGCGCCCGTCGCGCCGCCTTCGCCGCCTACCTACGCGAGGCGCGCCAGCAGCCCGGCGTCCCCGCGGCCTACCTGCGCCGCGCCGAGGAGCACCTGCAGTCCGAGCACAACCAGTCCTGCCCTCCCGACCTATAAGTCCTTCTATAAGCCGGCCCCGGCCGCCGTGCTGGGGGCCTTATTTCGTGCAACCAAAAGGTTGCAAAAACAACCTCGCCTTATGATTTTCGACCCTCGGAGGGTTCCCGATCATCACCTGCTATTGATCCGTGACCCTCCGGAGCATCTCCGATCATCACCTGCTATTGATCCGTGACCCTCCGGAGCATCTCCGATCATCACCTGCTATTGATCCGCGACCCTCCGGAGCATCTCCGATCATCACCTGCTATTGATCCGCGACCCTCCGGAGCATCTCCGATCATCGCCTGCTATTGATCCGCGACCCTCCGGACATCTCCGATCAACCCTTGCCTTGATCCGCGAACCAATGGGACCTCTCCAATTAGCCCCTGACATTGATCCGCGAACCAATGGGACCTCTCCGATCATCTCTGACATTGGTTCGCGAACCGCTGGGACCTCTCCAGCCAACCCCTTGCTTTGATCCGCGAACCAATGGGACCTCTCTGATCAACCCTTGCCTTGCCGTGGCGCTCATGCAGGCCGACTGTACGACGCCGCTCGCGTCGCCGCGGCCGGTCCAGCAGGAGGCCGCGGTGGTCGATGGCGTAGGCTACTGCGCCGTGCTGTCCAGCCCGAGCAGCTACTCGGGTCCCTACCAGCTGATCCTGGCGCAGGATCTGTAAAAAAATACCGGCTTCATCCGTCGCGCCACTCCCCTACCGGGGGCACCCCGGGGAGCGACAGCTCGGCGGAGCGGCGCTCGCGCAGGAACTCGCAGAGCATCTGCGGCTGAGGGTAGCTGCGCTGCGAAAGCCCGAGCCGCCCGCGCGCGTCCGCCTCGCAGGCAAGCAGGAACAGCGCGAAACGCTCCGGCTGCTCGGCCGCTTGCAGGTGGCGCAGAAGGCGCCGCAGGCCGCGCGGCGACAGCTCGGGGGCGCGGTGGCAGTGCAGGTGATAGCGGCATACAAGTAGCGCGAGCTCGCGATAGGACTGCGGCACCTGCAGGCGGTCGCAGACCGCCTCGACGAGCGGCACGCCAAGGGACTCGTGATCGCGGTGGTGCGGCCAGTTGTCGCGCGGCGTGACGCCTTTGCCCAGATCATGAACGAGGACCGCGAAGTGCAGCGCCGGTTCGGCGGACAGGAGCCGCGCCTGCTCCAGGCTCAGCGCCACGTGAAAAAGCGTGTCTACTTCGGGATGGTAATGCGGCGGCTGCGGTACGCCGGACAGCGCGAGCAGCTCGGGTACCTGGGCGGTGACCACGTGCAGGTTGCCGATCTTGATCTCGGCAGGAAACGGTGGGACGACGGGGACCGGCACAATAGAAGTATAGTACCCGGCGACTCGGAGCGCAGCGGATTCAAGCTTCACCGCTGCCCCCACCGCGCATGCTACACGATCCGAAAGGGAGCCGGAGCCAGCGATGTCCGTAACATCTTTGAAGTCTTTTGTCAGGGCCGTTTCTCGACGAGGGAATCCATTCTGGAGCGAGCTTGGGGCCGAGCTCGCGCTGCTCCCCGAGCTCCTGCGCGGCGGCGTACCGCTTTATCTGCGGACGCTGCTCGGTGGGAATCCGACGCTGCTCTCGCTGGTCCAGCGCAACGCCACGGCCGCGCCGCACGCGCTGGCGGTGGAGCTCGATGACGAGCGCCTGAGCTGGCGTGAGCTGGATCACTTGACCTCGCGCATCGCGCACGTGCTCACCGCGGCCGGGGTGCGAGCCGGTGAGGTCGTCGCGCTGCTCGGCCACAACTCGCCGCGCTACCTTGCGCTGGTGCTCGCGGTGGCCCGCATCGGCGCCACGGCGGCGCTTATCAACTACAACCTGCGCGGGGCGCCGCTGGCTCACGCGCTGGCGACCAGCGGCGCCCGGCTGCTGCTCGTGCAGGAGCCGCTGGCCGAGCTCGTCCCCGCGCTGCCGCTGCCCGCGCTGCCCGGACTCACGGTGCTGCGCTATGGCGAGAGCAAGAGCGAGCTGGAAGCGCGGCTACAGCGCGCATCGGCCGCCCCGTTCGCCGCGGTGCGCGTCGATCCGAGCGATGATTTCGTCTACATCTACACCTCGGGTACCACCGGCCTGCCCAAGCCGTGCCGGGTCTCCCACGCGCGCGCCCTGATTGCCGGTACGGTGCTCGGGCAGGCGCTGTTCGGCTTTCGGCCCGGGGACAAGCTGTATTGTCCGCTGCCGCTTTATCACTCAAGTGCTCTCCTGCTGGGACTCGCCACCGCGATCGCGCACCGCACGCCGACCGCGCTGCGCGAGTCGTTCAGCGCCAGCGCCTTTTTGGCCGACGTCCGCCGCTACGACGCCACCGCGATGCTCTACATCGGCGAGATGTGCCGCTATCTGCTCGCCACGCCGCCGGCGCCGGACGATCGCCAGCACCGCCTGCGGGTAGCGGTCGGCAACGGCCTGCGGCCCGAGATCTGGGCCCGCTTCCGCGACCGTTTCGGCATCGCCAGCGTGCACGAGTTCTACTCGGCGACCGAGGCGCCCGGGGTCCTCATCAACCTGACCGGGGTCGAGGGCTCGGTGGGCAAGCTGCCGCTCGATGGCCTGGGCCTCTACCGGCTCGCCCGCTTCGACATCGAGCGCGAGGAGCTCGTCCGCGATGCCAAGGGCTTCTGCCAGCCGGCCGCTGTGGACGAGCCGGGGGAGCTCCTCATCCGCATCCTCGAGTTCCCGCTGCTCGCGGGCCTGGCCTACCGCGGCTACACGGACGCGCAGGCCACCTCGGCCAAGGTGGTGAGCGACGCGTTCAGCCGCGGCGACCGCTACTTCCGCACCGGCGACCTGTTGCGCCGCGACGCGCTGGGCTTTTACGCTTTCGTCGATCGCATCGGCGACACCTTCCGCTGCAAGGGCGAGAACGTCTCGACCAGCGAAGTGGCGAGCGTGCTGGGCCGCGCCCCCGGCGTCACCGAGGTGGCGGTGCTGGGCGTCCAGCTGCCGACGCTGGAGGGGCAGTATGGCCTGGCCGCGGTGGTCCCAGGCGGCGACTTCGACCGCGACGCCTTCCACCGCGCCGCGCAGGAGCTGCCCGGCTACGCGCAGCCGCGCTTCGTGCGCCTGATGGCGACGCTCGAGACGACCAGCACGCACAAGCAGAAGAAGGCGCACCTCAAGCAGGAAGGGGTCGACCCGAGCCGCGTGCCCGACCCGCTGCTCGTACGTACCGAAAAGACGTACGTGCCGCTGACTCCCGAGCTGTACGCCCAGGTCCTCAGCGGCGCGGTGCGGCTGTAGGGCGGGTGGCGAACAGGATCAGGCTCTCAAGACCGTTGTCCACCGCGCGCTGCACCGCCACGCGAATGTCGGACAGTCCGTGGCGCCGCAGGAGATCTTCGATTACCAGCTGGCGGCCGTCGCGGTTGTGGGTCTCAAGGACGATCTGGCGCACCAGCCCGAAGGCGTCCGGACCCAGGCCCTGCAGCACCTCGAGCTCCGAGCCCTCGACGTCGATCTTCAGCAGATCGATGTGGGTCAGCTGCTCGCTGCGGATCACCTCGTCCAGGGTGACGCAGCGGACCTTGTGCTCGGCCAGCCCCATGACCTGGCACAGCGTCCACCACCCGAGCTGGCCCTTGGGCGCCCAGGAGATCAAGCGCTCGAGCAGCCGGCCGCAGGCAGGAAGTGAGCGGCGAAATAGAGCGCCGGCGCGGCGACCGCGATCTTCGAAGAAGATCTCGAACTCGCGGCGCTTGCCGGACAGATCGAAGGTGCTGTTGGTCGGGAAGCGCCGGAAGTCGTAAAACGACAGCTCCTGCTGGGCGTTCTCCTTCGAGGTCACGCCGACGTGATGGATCGTGTGCCGCGTGGGTCTGAGGGCCGGATGAGTAGCGAAGTTGCTGCGCAGCGCGGCGACCGTGGTAGGGGAAGGCTCGAAGCACAGGAGCCGGACGTCGCCGGAGCAGCGCTCGCTGACGCGCAGCGAGAAGGCGCCGATGTTCGAGCCGACATCAAGGACGGTGGCGCCGGGAGCGACCCGGGCCCCGACCGCGAAGTATTCCTCGACTTCACGCAGCAGCTCTTCGGAAGTCACCTTGCTTCCGGGTGGGCGGTAGAGACTCTTGCCGCCCGTGGAGCCATCACCGGCATGCGTTTGCATCCAGCCATGTCCTCACGGGACGCGCTTTCTGTCTACCGGTTTCGGTAAAAAACTGCGGCGGCAAAAAAGCGCCGCCTACCGGTAGTAGCCGTAGCCGTAGGGCGACGGCGCGCCGTAGGGAGGCGGCGGCGCGCCGTAGGGAGGCGGGGCGTACTGCGGCTCGCCGGCGCAGGTCACCGAGACGTGCGAGGGCGTGTAGATCCCCAGGGTGACCCAGCTGACCAGGATGTTTCCGGCCGAGCGCTTGGTATCGATGCGGGCGACCCCGCGGCCGCCGCAGAAGACGTCGGCCGAGACCTGGCCGCCGACGCTTCCCCACAGCCAGCCGTTGACCCAGGTGTTGTGCTTCTCGCCCGGCGGCACCGTCGGCATGAGCACCGCGGAGTGGAAGCATCCGGAGGAGACGAGCACGCTCCCCCCGAGCAGAGCGGAGAGCAGCAGTCGCGCCAGCACTGTCTTTTTAGTCGAAAGCATAATAGGACTCCTTGAGCGTAGGTCTACTGGACCTGACCATCGAGCCGAATCGCCGGTCTCCATCTTTGAACACCGCGGCGCGAGAGATCTGTTACCACCTGGCACCACCTGGTACCGCGCGGCGCACGCGGCATGCATGACACCGGGGACAGGTCGATTGCGATCGGCAGCGATAAGTCTGGGAGCTTGCTTGAAGGTGGGCGGGCGCGGCGCCGGATTGGCCGGGGGAGGCTACTTGATTCGCGGCGGGACATACTCGCGCTGCGGGTCCACGGCCAGCGCGTAGGGCGAATCCCACAGCTTGCCGAAGATCCGCTCGCCCTGGGCGGCCAGAGCGGGCCGACGGATGACGAGCTCGATGTTGCGGCAGCCGAGGAACATCCCCGGCTCCCAGTTGGCGGTGCCCACCCACAGGATCTGCTCGTCCACGATCAGGTACTTGCTGTGAACCACGCGCGCAAAGGGGATGAAGCGGTCGGGGAGCTCGGGCACGGTGGCGATCCGGACCTCGATGCCGGGGAGCTGGGTCAGCTCCTTGAGGTGATCGATCGCGGGGCGGCTCGTGTTCCAGTTCGAGACCAGGAGCCGCACCTTCACCCCGCGCGCCGCCGCCGCCCGCAGCTCGGCATCGATGACCGGCCAGACTGTCGACGAGCGGAAGGGATACGGCGTGTACTTGAGCAGCTGCACGTGCACGCTGCGCCGCGCGCCGCGTAGCAGCTCGACCAGCGCCTCGATCGCCGGCCGGGTGCCGCGCGGCAAGAGGGACGGCGGGCTGGCGACCAGCTCCAGGCGGCGCCCCGTACCGACGCGGCCTCGGCCG
>DAOMZC010000408.1:0-6103 GCA_035437965.1 Pseudomonadota bacterium | reverse complement strand
AGCAGCAGCCCGGGGACCTTGGTCATCTGCGGGCAAGTCAGCAGCAGTCCGAACAGGCCACGCGCATCGCGGCCGAGCGCGCGCACCCGTGGGTCATTCCAGATCCACGGCTCGACCGCTACATAGGGGGGGGTGATGCGCATGGCGAGCTCGCGCGGCCTCTCTAGTTTCTGCCCGCAGGTTCGGGGAGACCGCTGGGGATCTCGACCACGGTGAACCGCGATCCCGCAACGCGGGACCTGCTCTTGAGTTCATCAATCGCCGCGTAGAAGTCTTGCGCGGCTGCGGGCCCGACAAGGCCGCTGAGCGCGTTGCGCGTCTTCTCGATCAGGTGATCGGGCAGCTCGGTGAAGCCCTGCGCGATGACGAACGCCGAGGCCACCGCCAGCCGCCGCAGCAGCTCGCTGCTTGCGGTGGCCCACATCGCCCCCATGTTCACGAAACCGTCTGCCAGGCTCCGCTGCCCGGGCAGCCAGTCCGCATCGGCCGGGTCATCCTTGCACGAGTGGTAAAAATCGATGAGGAAGCGCATCGATGCCGGATGACAGAAGTAGCGGACGTGAGAACTCCCCGTTGCCAGCTCGACCTGGCCAGTGACGACTGAGGTCGTCTGGACTACGCAGAACAGCGGCACCCCGTTCTTCGTTGCGATGTCGCTGGCCTTCTCCATAAGAGGGGCGATCTGCTCCAGCACCAGCTTCTGCATCGGGGTCATCTTCTCGGCGTCGTCGGTCATCGGTCATCCCCTACGGGTTACGGGCCAGTTCGTAGGCGCGACGGAGGCTCCGCGCACCTGTGCAGCAAGTGAGAATCTTCTCGTCGAGGGCCGCTGCGGCTTCCGCGTGGCCCTTGTGCTGGAGCTCCCAGACGTGATGCGCCCAGACTCGCGCCTGCTCGGCGTCCGCCGGCGGGCGCAAGTACTCGGGCAGATAGAGGGAGCCGGGGAGCAGAACCAGGAGTCCCTTTTTCTCCAGGCAGAGCAGCTGCAGGTGCGCGTACGCGAGTCCCCAGCCAAACGTCGAGCTGATGTCCTCGGACGTAACATACAGAATCCCCGGGGTGCCAGCGGCCGCGCAGCTGAGCCACAGCCACCCATACACCACCGCCGCGGTGACCTCGCCGCCCATGTTCTGCAGCGAGCGAGCGAGCCGGCCAGCCTCTACCTGATTGAGGATCATCAGGCCGTTCCTAAGCCGCCGCACTGGAGCCCGCGGAGTGGGACGACCGCCGCGCAGCTAACGGGGCGTGTCGTGCCCAGCCCTGGGGCCCGAGCGCTTGGTCCAGGTTCCGCCGAGCAAGGGGGTCCGTCTCCGCCGCGTCCAGGATCAGCTGCCACTTCCCCGCCGGAATGGCGAACCTCAGGGCGGTCAGGTTCTGTGCGCTCAAGATCCGCAGGTGCCACACCAGGCTCTTGCGGAGGCGGCCCACCGCGGCCGGATCCGAGCTCTGGTCCAAGCTGCACAGGTAGATCACTGCGATGCGGTGCGCGTCGGCGACCCGCTTGTTGGGCGCGTCCGGTTCCTGCGGCTCGGTCTGATCGGCCTCGTCGGCCTCTTGCTCGGCGCCCAGCTGGGCCGTGTCCACGGCGCGCTCGCTCAGTCCGAGCTCGACCTGGTCGGCCGGCGGCGCCGGCTCTCTCGCACCGCTGCCAACCACCGCGGCCGGCGCCGCTGGCGGGCCGTCCCCTCCTTCCCGATTCAGCAGAACGGAGAGCAGCTGGTCGAGCGCGGCGCTTGCCTGGCTGAGAACCCCCTCGGGCAGCGCGCCGCGCAGGTCCGCCAGCCGGGTCACCAGCTGATTTGCGGTCCGGGCCGCATCGCGGCGCTGCTTGGCCACCCGCTCGATCTCGGCCTCTGGAAAAAGCACAGGGCGGAACCAGCGGTCCAGCAGCTTCGGCGACAGGCCG
The DNA here is from genome assembly GCA_035437965.1 of Pseudomonadota bacterium. Lineage (GTDB taxonomy): Bacteria > Myxococcota_A > Polyangia > Palsa-1104 > JAEUJZ01 > CALFML01. The sequence continues at coordinate 4,197 of DAOMZC010000408.1, read as the reverse complement.
TCGTCCACCACGGCTGCGCGGACCTGCTCGTGCACCTCGGCTGCGATCTTCCCCTCGGCGCAAAGCTCCGCGCTCTTGCGGAGGTACTGCACGCTCTCTGCAGAGGGAATCTGCTCGACCACCCCATCGCGCTGCAGCACCTCGGGCGCTTCCTTCTTCAGGTAGCAGTACGAGCCCACGAGCTTGTTGACGGTCGCCGTCTTGAGGCGGAGCTCCTTACGGAAGTAGTCCTCAAACGAGTGGTAGCCCCACTTGGTGTAGAGCTGGTCCTTCTGGCACGCCGTGAGCACCTCTGCCAGCTCGAACCAGCTGGACTTAAAGCGGCGGGCACGGGTGATGATCTCGGCGCGCTGCGGGTCGCCGGCGTGGCGCTTCTGAGCCTGGGCCAGCTTCTGGTCAACTTGGGTGGGTGCGTGCATGGGGCGTGCTCCTGGACCTTATGAGGAGGGCGAGCTCGTGGCCGCGGCGGACTCGGCGTCTGTAACGTCGCCGCTGCGCAGCTGGGTGACCATCTCGCCAGGCTGGGTGATGAGCGCCAGCAGCTGCTCGCGTTCGCGAATGATTTGCGGCTTCAGAACGCCCTCGTAGTACTCATTGAAGGCAGGCACCATCTTCGGCACGACATCCGCGGAGAGCTGGTGCCGCGCCCGCTGAAGCATCTCCAGCCGGTCGAGCTGCTCGGTGATCTGGAACTCCAGGGACGACAGTTCTTCGCCTGCATCGAACGATTTCTTGGGCGTCATCGCCTCTCCTTTGTCTGACAGGGCCCGCGCTGCGGAGCAGCAGCAGGGCGGCGCATACGGCAGCGACCTGCAGCGCTGCGAGCAGCAGCTGGCGAAGGGTTCGGTTCACGCCCGGCCCCGGCCCCAGGCGACCCGCGCTGACTCGGGGACGCTGCCGCCGAGGCTCGTCAGCGTGAGCTTGCTGCGCGCGAGCTCGACCCGCAGGTGAAAGATCTTCAGGTCGTGCTGCGCCATCTTCTGCGCGAGCCGCTCGATCTCGGCCTGGTCGTGCGCCCGCTCCCGCTCCGCAGCGAGGAGCCGCTCCTCGGCGCTTTGCACTCCGCTGCCCAGGACCAGCAGCAGGCGCGGGCTCGCCGGCGCCGCGCTCACAGCCGCACCGCCCGCCGGGCATCGCCGCGCTGCAGCTGCACCAGGTCGTACAGGTCCGCGAGCTCGCGGCCGCGCTGCAGGCGCTGCTGCAGCTCGAGCTGCTGCTCCGGCGTGTAGCGGCGCCGCGATCGCACCGGATGCGGCGAGGTGTACAGCACCGGGCGGTAGCCACCCGGCGACGGCGCGCGGGCAGTCAGCAGCTCCTTGAAGGTGTCAAAGGCGGTGAGCTCGCGCGTCAGGCGCGCCGCGCGGCGGTACTTACTGAGGGGGACTGGTTTCCTGTTAGTCGGCAGCATCGGGAGCTCCACTCGCTAAAATGGGATGTCGTCTTCGACAGCCGCCCCTGGGATGTCGGCCTTGCTGAGGTAGGCGCGGAGAAAGTCGGCTAGGCGATGGCAATCGGCCGCGGCTGCATCGGGGTCAGCGAAGTCGCAATTTGTCATCGACGCGGCCCCGTCTCGGCTGACAGCGTACGCGGCATAGGGCGTGGTCTTGTCGTCGGCCGAGATGTGGACGTTCAGATTGAACTCGGAAAGCGGCGTCGCAGCGGTCCAGTAGAGCCCGTTCCACATAAAGCGCGGGTCAGCCGGGCGTGGCACTGGCTCGGCGCGCCTCTTAAGCTGAGGTTTGGCACTCATCGCGTGCAGTCCACGGCGAAGTAAGGTCCAAGGCCCGCGTCGGTTCCGAAGCCCGCCAGCCGGGCATGGCCGGTTCCCTCCGCGCAGCTCAGCCGCTCCTGCTTGACGACCTGGCCACCGGCATTGCAGCAGCTGACCACGGCGGCGGCGCCGGCCTGGGCGTAGCGCGGGCTGAGCGGCTGGCCCTGGTGCGTGCCGCAGTACGTGCGGTGCTGGCGGCCGGCGGGGATCTCGACCTCGTGATCGTGCGGCGAGCCGCCGGCGGGCCGGCTGTACATGCAGAAGCGCAGGATGAAAGCGCAGGCCAGGGCGTAGAGCGCCAAGGCCAGCCAGCCGCGCGCGGGGATCGGTTTCTCGTCTGCGGTTCGAAGCCAGCTCATCGACAACCTCCTATTGAGGGTGGACGAAAAAAACTAAAATTTTATATACGACCGAGTGTTTTAGGAGCCAAATTGCTCAAACCTGAAACCATCAAGACCACGGCCCGTGACTATTAGTCAAGAAAATTATCTATCACCGAAGAGTGGCGACGGAATTTTCCATTCCGCCCATAGTCGGGTACGCGGTCGCGTGGTCCGGGGGCGGAAAAATCCCTTGAGTGGCGGCTTAGCTGCTCGACTAAAGGAGCGACGGGTCGCTATCGCATCCTCCTGCCGCTCTATCTCCTTGGCTGCCGGTCTTTCCGACGCTCAGGTCAACAACGTCGAGAGGTCGGTGTCGGTGCCGGCGATCGACACCGTAGAACTCATAGCTAACGCCCTTGGGGTATCCCCATGCTGGCTCGCCTACGGCAGCGAGGGCACCGAACAGTTCCAGCAGAAGCGCCCGCGCAGCCTCGACAACGACGTTTCGGCCTGCGGGGCTGGCGATGATGGCCAACCGGAGCCCTTCCGCGGCCGGTATAAGGGTGCCGGCGAGCGCTGCAAGGCCCTGCGCGAGGCTCGCGGTCTCTCGCTACGGCAGCTCGCTGAGGCCGCCGGCATCAGCGTGCAGACGGTGGCCAACACCGAGGCGGGCAGCACGGTTCCCAAGGTCGACAACGTCGAACGGCTGGCCGTGGCGCTGGACTGCGCGCCGTGCTGGCTGGCGTTTGGGGTCGGGAAGTCGGGTTCTTCGCATTAGAGCCACCTTCTAGATAGTTCTCGTCGCTGTCTGCTTTTTCCGGTTGCCACCGTCACAGGGGTTTGGCAACTCTTGGAGTCATGCCGCGCATGGTTCTCACAGGCTTCATCTATCGCGACCCTGAGGGCATGTTCGTCAGCCACTGCAACGAGCTCGACATCGACACGTGGGCTCCCACGCTGGAAGAGGTCAAGACGTTGACGCCCCGGATGATCAACGGCTTCCTGGAGGCGGCCGAGATGTTTGGCACGCTCAAGCAAACGCTGGAGAGCATCACCGGCGCCGCTCCCGTCAAGCCTCCCATGGCTGCGGCGGCATGGTCGGCGAAGAACGACAGCGACGGGCGATTTGAGACGCAGTTCCAGGCCGTCACCTGATGACCCTCCAGCCTTGCACCTGGCAACAGGTGGTGGCGGCCCTGCGGCGCTGTGGTGTGGAGGTCGTCAAGGAGAACGACGATCATGTGTTCATGGCCCGTATGCCGAGCATCAAGGCCATCAGTAAACGGGGCTTGGTCCCGACGGCGATTCAGAAGGACCTTATCGTGACCTTCGGCTTGCTCGCCGTCGATTATCTCAGTTACCTTCCCGAGGCGCCTACAGTGCATTAGAGTGCGGCTCCTCGCTGAGCCGATTTTCTGGTTGCCACCGGTGGCAACCTCTGGCAACTGTTGGGGTATGGCAATGACTGCTAATCGTCTGCCGCCGAAAACTTCGCCGGCCAAGCCTTCGAAGACGCCTGTCGTTCCTCCGCAGGAGGGGGATTGGGTTCCGCCGCTCGTCACCGACCCTACCGAGTTGGCTGCGATGTGGGCGAGCATCCAGCGCGGATACGCGCAGGCTCTGGCAGGCGACGGCGAACCTGCCGAAGCGGTGCACAAGCGCATCTTCGGGCGATGAAGGTTGCCTACATGGGCGAGGCGGAAGAGACCCTCGCCGCCTTCATCGACTATCGACGCGCGAAGGGCATTGACTGTTCTCGCTTTCAGCGTGACCTGGAACGATGCGAGGAGCGGGTATGCAGGTTTTCAGGGTCCGGAAGGCTTGTGCCTGAGTTCAGCGGCAGTCCCTTGCGCGAGTTCGCGCTCCCGCCTTTGCGTTTCTTCTACCTTGTCGACAGCGCCGCGGGCCTGATCAAGATTCAGCATCTCTTGGGAAGGCAGCGTTCCCATAGAGCCCTGGATTCCGGCGCCATGACGCGCGCGGGCGGCCCCGCAGCGTCACCGAGTGGAATACTTCCTCTAACGGACGGCACCTCGCCGAGCTCATAGACGCCTTGTAGGGCGCCGCTCAGCTCGCTGTCTATCCGGAATCGGCGGGGAATCG